>JBKHDE010000135.1:0-12449 GCA_046541495.1 Desulfococcaceae bacterium | reverse complement strand
TCTACAACGGCGGGCTCTCGATCTACACCACCGTCGACATCGAACTTCAGGAGGCGGCCCGGCACGCGGTGGACACCGGGCTTCGGGAGCTGGACAAACGCCATTCAGGGTATCGCGGGCCGATTCGCCGTCTGACGGGGGAGGAGGAGATCGAGGCCTTCTTGACCGACCTTCGGGAAGAAGGGAATCGAAAGGACGAACTCGAACTCGAACCCGGGGATCTGGTGCAAGGAGTCGCGGTGAAGGTGGATGGGGAGGCCGGTCGGGTCACGGTTCGGCTGGCCCGGGGCGCCGGATCCATTCCCTTTGACGCCATGGACTGGACCACCCAAAAGACCGAGGTCGAGTTTCGCCCCAAATCGGTGAAGGACGCGGTCCGGCCGCGAGACGTGATCTGGGTGCGTCTGGTGGAACAAGACCCTGAAACCGGCGCCTGGGACCTGCGTCTGGAGCAGACCCCCGAGGCACAGGGCGCCCTGCTCTGCCTGGAGGCGGGCACCGGCCATGTGCGGGCCATGATCGGCGGGCGGGATTTTCGGAAGAGCCAGTTCAACCGCGCGGTTCAGTCCCGGCGCCAGCCGGGCTCCGCCTTCAAGCCGGTCATCTATGCGGCGGCCCTGGACAAGGGTTACACCCCGGCCACCGAGATTATCGACAACGCCTTTATTTACCAGGACGAAAACCTGAAATGGAAGCCGAAAAACTACGATCGGCGGTTTCACGGTCCGACCCTGTTGCGCAAGGCCCTGACCCATTCCCGGAATCTGTCCACCATCAATATTCTGGACGACATCGGCATCGGGTACGCCATCGATTATGCCCATCGTCTGGGGATTACCTCGGATCTGAGCCGGGACCTGTCCATCGCCCTCGGGTCTTCGGGGGTGTCTCTGCTGGAACTGACCATCGCCTATTCGGTCTTCGCTAACCACGGAACCCGGGTCAAGCCGGTCTTCATCACCCGCGTCGTCGACGGTCATGGCCGGGAAATCGAGGGGCTTGAGATCGACAGCGAGCAGGTCATCGATCCCGCCACTGCCTATCTCATGACCAGCCTTCTGGAGAGCGTGGTCAAAGAGGGGACCGGCAGACGGATGCGGGCCCTGGGCCGGCCGGCCGCCGGCAAGACCGGCACCACCAACGACCTGCACGACGCCTGGTTCATGGGCTACACCCCCGACTACATCGCCGGGGCCTGGGTGGGATACGACCAGGAACGCCCTCTGGGCAAAAAAGAGACCGGCTCCCGGGCCGCCGGCCCGATCTGGCTCGATTTCATGAAGGCGGCCCACCAGAGACTGCCGGTGAAGGTGTTCCAGGTGCCCCAAGGGGTTGTTTTTTCGAGGATAGACGCGGAGACCGGGCTGCTGCCGGCGACCGATTCCGAGCAGACCGTTTTCGAGGTATTCAAAGAGGGGACGGCGCCGACCCGGTATACCCATCGGACCGATTCCGTCACCGAGCAGGCCGAGTTTTTCAAAAAGAGCATGTGAAAATAAGCTCTTAAAAGTTGGATGCCTTTTTGGTCGGGGTTCGGGCGGATGCGGTGGCGGCCCCCTGGGAACTCTCCTCAAGGGTTTTCCGGTCCAGGGCCTTTTCCATACAGAGCGGACAGAGGCCGAGAAACTCCAGCCGGTGGTCCATGATCTTGAATTCGGTGGCCCCGCGAAGGGCGGTTTCCATGTTTTCCATGAACCCCATGGGCGCGTCGTCCACCCGGTCGCAGTTGATGCAGCGCATGTGGTAGTGTTTTTCGGTCTTGCTGTCGAACCGCATCAGGGTGCCCCCCAATTCCAGCTTCTGAATTTCCCCCAGTTCCGAGAGAATCTCTAAATTTCGATAAACGGTGCCCAGACTGATCCGCGGCAGCTTCCGCCGGACCACCTCAAAGACCTCTTCGGCGCCGGGGTGGGAATTCATCTCCCGCAATTCTTCCAGGATGACCCGGCGCTGACGGGTCATCCGGTGGGTCTGTTCTTTCATGAAATCGGCATATCCTTTCTATACCGGCGGCCGTTGTTCAAAGCCGGCGGTCAGCTCCGCTCTTCCAGGGATTCGAGGGTACACTCCTCGGGGCCGCAGTAGTCGCCCACGTACTGGGATTCGGGGCGGTAAAGCACCGGTTTGGGCGCGGCCCCGGCAAACTGCTCCTCCAATACATGGGCCACCCAGCCGGAAACCCGGGAGATGGCGAAGATCGGGGTGAAAAAATCGATGGGAATCCCCATGGCATAGTAGAGAGAGGCGCTGTAGAAATCGACATTCACGAAGATGTCGAGGTCTTTTCGCTCTTTAAACGCTTTCTTGGCTTTTTCCTCCAGGGCTTTGGACATTTCATACCATTTGGTTTCGCCGATCCGCTCGCCCATCTTTTTGGACATGGGGGCCAGAATCAGGGCTCGCGGGTCGTCCACCTTATAGACCGCGTGGCCCAGGCCCATGATTTTTCCGCCGGCATCCAGGGTCCGGTTGATGTAGGCTTCTACCCGGTCTTCGCTGCCGATCTCCTTGAGCATGTTCATGACCCGGGTGTTGGCCCCGCCGTGCAGGGCCCCGGACAGCGACCCGACCGCCCCGGACACCGCCGCATAGATGTGGGCCCGGGTGGAGGCCACTTCGCGGGCCGCGAAGGTGGAGGCGTTGAAGGAGTGTTCGGCGTGCAGCACCAGGCAGGTGTCGAAAAAATGGGTCAGTTCACCGTCCGGCTTTTCGCCGCTCATCATGTAAAGAAAATTGGCGGCCTGGCCCATCTCGGGGTCCGGGTCGATCGGCTCCTTCCCGTTTCGAATCCGTTGCCAGGCGGCCAGCAGGGTGGGGAACTTGGCGATCAGCCGAATCCCCATCTGAAGGGTGACGTCCCGGGACTCGCCTTTCTGTGTGTCCTGGTCGTGATTGGCCAGCAGGGAGACCCCGCCCTGAAGAATGTCCATGGGCAGCGAATCCGCCGGCCGGGTTTTGAGGGCGGCGATCACCTCGGGCGGCAAAGGCCGTTCTACGGCGAGCTGATGGGAAAAGGCGGCCAGCGCCTCCTTGTTGGGCAGTTTTTCATACAGCAGCAGATAGACCACCTCTTCAAATGAGACTTCTTCCGCCAAATCCTTGATCAGGTAGCCCCGATAGACCAGTTTCCCCTCGTCCCCCTTGACGTCACTGATTTTGGTGCTGGCAATCGTAAATCCGCGTAATCCGGTATTGAGTATCGGTTTGCATTCCTCGACCATAGGCGCCACCTCATTTCCGCTCTTCCGGGGTGGAAGAGATCTCTGTTGATGTAATTTGTCCACCGAAGCGATTCCGGCGAAGCGATTCCGGCATCGGCGGGTCGGCTGCACGGTTCCGTACCGCCGGTGTATCGGCTATAGATTCTATTTATATCTGTAATCATGCTGTTTTTCAATAGCAAGTTAACACTCGGCCGCACGGAAGCTTCACCGAAAGCCCGGTACCGGCGCGGCGGGGCGATCGAGGTGCTCCTCGAAAATAGGGTAAATCCTGCATTTTTCACTCCCGCGTTGAAAATGGGGGGGAAGGGTGATAACATGCCTTCCTGCTGATTTTCCGAATTATGACAACCGATTCTGATTCGTAGATGGAACAGGTAAGGGTTAAACGAGGGTGCGATCGACGGATTCCATGGGTTCACCGGTGCATGGTGATCAGGACCTGAGTGGACCGGCAGGGAGGTGACTTGGTGAAGGATACGCGATGATCTCCATTCATCTGAAAAAGGGATATGATCTGAATGTCGCCGGAAAACCGTCCCGAGAATTGAAAACCCTGCCGTCGCCGGATCAGGTGGCCCTGCTTCCCGACCAACTGCCTTTTGTCAAGCCCCGACTGAAAGTGAAAACCGGAGACCGGGTTCAGGTCGGATCGGTGCTGTTCGAAGACAAGGCCAATCCCGGGGTGAAATTTGTCTCGCCCGGGGGCGGAACCGTGGTCGACATTCAATACGGCCCCCGCCGGGTGATCGAAGCGGTGGTGATTCGGCTGGAGGAGGATGAGGCCTTCACGGAATTTTCCCCGATTCCGGAAAACCGCATCGCGGACGTGGCCAGAGACAAGCTGGTTGCGGCGCTGGTGGAGGGCGGGGTGTGGCCCCTGATTCGGGAGCTGCCCTTTCGCAATATTCCCCGGCCCGATGCGGAGATGCCGTCGGCCGTCTTCGTCAGCCTGAGCAGCGAAGAACCGTTTCAACCGGTTCCCGGGGTTTACCTGCGGGACCGGGCGGACCTGCTGAGATACGGGGCCGGGGTGCTGCGGCGGCTGGCCAAACGGGTCATTGTCAGCATCGCAGAACGGGACGCCGACCTTCTGGCGGGAACGGGTCTGGAGGATGCCCCCGACTGTTTTCCGGTCCGCTACCGGGGCCATTATCCGGCCGGAGATCCGGGGGTGCTGCTTTACCGGACCAAGCGCACCGCCAAAGAAAACCGTTCCTGGTTCATCCTCGGCCAAGACCTGCTGCTTCTGGCCGGCCTGCTGCGGGACGGGGTTTTCCCCACCGAACGGACGGTGGTGGTGGGGGGCGCCGCGTCCCCGGTTCACGGTCATATCCGCACCCGAATCGGTGCGCCTTTGGCCCACCTGTTGGGCGGGGCCGGCCCCAACGGCGACACCCGCTACATTCAAGGGGGGCTTCTGAGCGGTTACGCCGCACCCCGGGAGGGCCATCTGGGTCTGTATGAAACCGCCCTCACCTTGATCCCCGAAGGCAAAGAGCGGGAACTGTTCGGGTTTATTCGGCCGGGGTATCATAAACCCAGCTATTCCCGGGCCTTTCTCTCGGTGTTTCACACCGCCCCCTTTTCCAGAAACTGCAATACCCACGGCGAGGAGCGGGCCTGCATCAACTGCGGTTACTGCGCCCATGTCTGCCCGGTGGACATTCTGCCCCAGTACACCATGAAGGCGCTTCGGGCCGATGAAATCGAAGAGGCCCTGGCCCTGGGGCTGCTCGACTGCGTCGAATGCGGGCTGTGTACCTATGTCTGCCCTTCAAAAGTCGAACTCTACCAGACCCTGAAAAACGCCAAGGCGCGCTACCATCGAGAGATGAACCGATGAAACAGACCGTTCAGAAACTCTTCGGCGTCCTGGGGCGCCCCTTTGAAACCGGCGGAAAGCTGGAAAAGCTGCATCCCCTGTATGAGGCGGTGGAGACGGTGGTCCTCTGGCCGGACCGGGTCACCGCTGTTTCGCCCCAGGTGCGGGACCATCTCGACCTGAAGCGGTTCATGAGCTTCGTCATTCTGGCCCTGATTCCGCCGGCGGTCTACGGCATCTACAACACCGGCTATCAGAGCCGGCTGGCTTCGGGGCTTTCACCGGATACGGCCGGGGCGCTGTGGACCGGCCTGCTCATTTTTCTGCCCATGCTCATCGTCTCCTATGGGGCCGGGCTTTTCTGGGAGGTACTCTTCGCCGCCGTGCGCAAACACCCGGTGAGCGAGGGGTTTCTGGTGACCGGACTCCTCTTTCCCTTGACCCTGCCCCCCACCACCCCCCTCTGGATGGTGGCCGCCGGAATCAGCTTCGGGGTGGTGATCGGAAAGGAGGTCTTCGGCGGCACCGGCCGGAACATCCTCAACCCGGCCCTCACCGCCCGGGCCTTTCTCTTTTTCGCCTATCCGGCCCAGATGTCCGGGGAGGTCTGGGTTCGAATTATCGGTGAACCCGGCCCGGCGGCAGACGCCGTGACCGGGGCCACCCCCCTGGCCCTGGCCCCCACTTTGGCCGCCGGGGCCCGGCTGGAGCCCGCCCTGCGCGAAGCCGGGTATTCCTTTTCCACCCTGCTCTGGGGCGGCTATCCGGGGAGTATCGGGGCCACCTCGGCATTGATGTGCCTGATCGGCGGAATTTTTCTGGTGCTCACCGGCATCGCCAATTTCCGGACCATCGTCGGCGGCATCGCCGGGGTTCTGGGGACCGGGTATCTGATCTGTTTTTTGGCCGATCCGTCCGCATCGCCCTGGTATTCCCTGAATCCTTTTTATCACCTGGTGATGGGCGGGTTCGCCTTCGGTCTGGTCTACATGGCCACCGATCCGGTCACCGCCCCGGGCATGGAGCGGGTCAAGTATCTCTACGGATTTCTGATCGGGGCCCTGACGGTGCTGATCCGGGTCTACAACCCGGCCTTTCCCGAAGGGGTGATGCTGGCCATTCTGTTTATGAACATCTTCGCCCCCCTTCTGGATCAGCTGGAGATTTCCATCCGCAATAAACGGAGGATTCCCAATGTCTGACGGCCCATCCGGCAACATTCGGTCCCTCCTGTTCGCCGGGGCCATGTGCGTGGTGGTGAGCCTGCTGCTGACCGCGGCCGCCACCGGGCTGAGAGGGTTTCAGGAACGAAACGTCACGCTGGACCGGTACAAGAACATCCTCAAATCGGTGGACCTGATCGAGCCCGGCAAAAGCGATGCGCCGGAAGCGATTCAGTCGCTCTATTCCGAGAACATCCGCCACGTCTGCATCACCCGTGACGGGGAGATCGTCTCGCCGAAAGAGCGCGGTCCCGGCGAACTTTCTCTCTACCTGTATGCCGCGGAAGACGGCGCCATTCGGGCCTACATCATCCCCATCGAAAGCCGGGGCCTGTGGGGCAAGATCAAAGGGTATCTGGCCCTGGACGACGACGGTTCCACCATTCAGGGATTCACCGTCTATCAGCACAATGAAACCCCGGGTTTGGGCGGGGAAATCGAATCCGACTGGTTTCAGGAGAAGTTCGAGGGCAAGCGGATCGTGGATAAAAGCGGCGATTTCGTATCGGTGTCGGTGGCCAAGGGGGAGGTGGAAGAGACGGTACCTCCCGAGGAGCGGCGCCGCTGGGTGGACGGCATCAGCGGCGCCACCCTGACCGGCAAGTTTCTCTCCGGCGGGATTCGGGAGACCCTTCGGGTCTATGAGCCGATTTCGATCCGGTTTCGAAACAACCGGTTGAAGGAGGTTCCGGAAGCAGCGGTCCCCAGCGGCGGAAACGGAAAGGAGGCGTCATGAATACGAAAAGCATCGGTTGGATCTTTACATTGAAATGGGCCCGAACCACGACTTTCAAAACAGTCTCCGACCCGCTGTTGCGCAACAACCCGATCTCGGTCCAGATTCTGGGGATCTGTTCGGCTCTGGCGGTGACGGTTCAGCTCAAGACCGCCCTGGTCATGTCCCTGGCCCTCACCTTCGTGCTGGCCTTTTCCAACCTCACCGTGTCTCTGTTTCGGAACATCGTTCCCCGGAACATTCGCATCATCTTCGAGCTGACGGTGATCGCCACCCTGGTGATTCTGGCCGACCAGATTTTGAAAGCCTTTCTCTACGACATCAGCAAGGCCCTGTCGGTCTTCGTGGGGCTGATCATCACCAACTGCATCGTGATGGGCCGGGCCGAATCCTACGCCCTGAGCCACGGGCCGACCCTCTCCTTCGCCGACGGGCTGGGCAACGGACTCGGATACGGACTCATCCTGGTCACCGTCGGGTTCCTGCGGGAACTGCTGGGCTCCGGCAAGTTCTTCGGGATTCCGGTGGTGCCCGATTTTCTTTATCGGGCCGGGTACGAAGACATGGGGCTGATGCTTCTGGCGCCCGGCGCCTTTATCATGATCGGTCTTCTGAGCTGGCTTCAAAAGGAGCTGTTTCCGCCGGCCGAAGACAAGCAGTGACCGGACGGGCCGGGTGACCCTTCCCGAAAACGGCTCGGGTGATTTTTCCACTCTCGGTCGTGAACTGAAACCATGCAACGAAAGGATTTCGCCATGATGCATCACCGATGGACCCCCGTGATCGTGGCCGTGGCCCTCATCCTCGGATTCGGGGCCGGGCTCGCCTACCACGCCTATCTGCAGCCGGCACCGGCACTGGCCCAGTACGAGGGCGGTCCGGCCGCCATGGAGTTTCAAGAGATCAAGGGGAAAGATTTTCTCTTTCGGGCCCGGGTTCCCGGCGGTTGGCTGGTCCTGTACACCAGCCCGGGGGAAGGCGCCATGGCCTTTGTTCCCGACCCGGGAAACGAATGGCGATAGCGGAACCACCGGCGATTCACCACCACTTAAAAAGGACGGAAACATGAAATACGGCGCGATGAACTTTCCGGTGCTGCCGGTGATCTCTGAAATCGAAACCTTCGCGGCCCTCGGGTTCGACTACCTCGAACTGACCCTGGATGCGCCCGAAGCCCACTATACCGGCATTCGGCGCCAGCGGGACAAGATCCTGCGGACCCTGTCGGTCCACAACCTCGGCCTGGTCTGCCACCTGCCCACCTTCGTCCATGCCGCCGACCTCACCGAATCGATCCGCCGGGCCTCGGTGGAGGAGCTGCTGGCCTCCCTCGACACCGCCGCCGACCTGGGCGCGGCCAAGGCGGTGCTTCATCCGCCCCATCTGGGCGGGCTGGGGCCGCTGGTCCGGGATACCGCCCTGGGGTATGCCTACGCCAGCCTCGAGGTGATGGTCGCCAAGGCCGCCGACCTGGGGGTCACCCTCTGTCTGGAAAACATGATGCCGGGCGCCGGGGCCTTCTTCAATCCGGCGGATTTCGACGATCTGTTCCGCCGTTTTCCGGACTGCAAACTCACCCTCGACACCGGCCACGCCCACATCGGGGCCGGCAGCACGCAGAAGCTCCTCGACTTCATCCGCCGCTTCGGCGACCGGATCGGCCATGTCCACCTCAGCGACAACTCCGGAAAAGGCGACGAACACCTCCCCCTCGGGTGCGGCCGCATCGACTTTCACAGTGTTTTCGAGGCCCTGGCCGACATCGGCTACGACGACACCGCGACCTTCGAAATCTTCACCCAGGACCGGTTCTTTCTGAAGCTGAGTCGGGAGCGGTTTGCGGCGTTGGCGGGGGCGGAGTAAGGAGCAAGAATTTGGTCGATAAAGAACATGCCAAACTGATTTCTCTCATTCGTCAGGGGGAATCGGATTCAGTGGAGTTCAAGCGCTCCTTCAATCGAGCCGCGGTAGAAACCCTCGCGGCCTTTGCCAACAGCCGCGGCGGACGTCTGTTGGTGGGCGTTGCGGATGATGGGGATGCGATCGGGGTCGATATCGGAAAAGAAACGGTCCAGAACTGGATCAATCAAGTTAAAATCGCCACCTCCAATATTTTGATCCCGGATGCCGACCTGATCGAGATCGAGGGTAAAACCGTGGTGATGGTCTCCGTAGCCGAATATCCCATCAAACCGATCGCCTGCCGGGGCAGGTATTTCCAGCGGGTCAATAACGCCAACCACCAGATGAGCATTTCCGAGGTCGTCAATGAACATTTGAGATCGATCAATACCAGCTGGGACTGCACGATTGATGAGATCCATTCGGAAGTTGATATTTCGATGGATAAGGTTCGGGCTTTTATCGCTCGCGTCAATCGAATACGCGAAACCGCCATCATTGAAGATCCCCTTACCATGCTGCGAAAATTCGAGCTTTTGCGGGATGGGCGGATTACCCGAGCTGCTTTTCTGTTGTTTGCCGAAGAGGAGACAGGGCTGAGTACCATTGAACTGGGACGATTTCAGACCGCCACCCTGATCAAGGACGGTGCCAGGCTGAAAGGAGACTTGATTTCCGAGGTCGAGGAGGTGATTGCGTTCATCAGAAAGCATATCAACAAAGCCTACATCATTACCGGGAACCCGCACCGGGAGGAACGGTGGGAGTATCCCATGTCCTCCCTTCGGGAGATCGTGATCAACGCCATTGTTCATCGGGATTACACCAGCACCTCCGATTCGATCGTCAAAATCTTCGATGATCGGATAGAGATCTACAACCCCGGCCTGCTTCCGTCCGGACTGACGGTTGAAAAATTGCTGACCGGAGATTACCTGTCCAGCATCCGCAACCGAAAAATTGCCGATATGTTCAAAGAAATCGGTCTGATCGAAAAATACGGCACCGGTATTCGACGCATTTTAGATGGTTTTGCCGATTATGGATTGCCTGCGCCGGAGTTTGAAGAGATCAGCGGCGGTTTTCGAGTTACCGCCTATAAACCAGCGGAATCAAGTCATCCGGAGTTCACCCCCGAAGTCACCGAGCAAGTCACCGAGCAAGTCACCGAGCAAGTCACCGAGCAAGTCACTGACAATATTCTGAGGTTGATAGCTTATTGTGCGGAGCCTAAAAGCCGGAAGGAATTAATGGATCAAATGGGCATTCGGCACAGAGAACATTTTCGGGCTACACTGCTGGCTAAGGCGCTTCAACTGGATCTGATCCAACCGACCATTCCCGACAAACCCCGCAGCCGTTTTCAGAAATACAGTTTAACCGAAAAGGGGAAACGGGTTTTGGAAAAGAAAAAGGTGTAGCGGTTGGTTATTCCTTCCGCCTTCCCCTATCTTGAGTGCCAAACGGGAACATGCATTCGAGCCGGCTTTTGCGGTGCCGCCCGGCGAAACGCTGAAAGAGGTAACCGAATCCCTGGGTATGAGCCAAAAGGAATTGGCGGATCGGACCGGCCTGACTGTTCAATCCATTCACCGGATTATGAATGGTGACGAGCCCATCACCCTTGAAACCGCAAGCCGATTGCAACTGGCCACGGGGTGTATCCGCAAGCCTGTGGAACAATCTGGAACTTCAGTATCGGCAACAGATGGGCAACTTGTAATCTTATCTCTTCCCATTTTGACTTAATCTCACCCCTTGTTTTCAAGAGAATGCTGTGCTAATCAAGCACTTGGCTATCTCTTGTAAATACCGAGCCCCCCTCCATTCATTTCTCATCGAAAGGACTTGCGAATGTTGGAGCGTATCTATTGGCTCTATTGCCGTCTCAAGTGCAATGCGTTCCCCTCGTTTCATCGGTATGCCGAAAAATATGAGGTGTCCCGGGCTACCTTCAAGCGTGATCTCGTCTATCTGCGGGAACGGCTGAATGCGCCGGTCTCCTTCGATCCGGACCGCCAAGGGTATTATCTGACCGACGCCTCCTTTGAACTGCCCGCCTTCTGGTTCGATCCGGTCCATCTGCTGATGATGCTGGGCGTCTGCCGGCAGCTGTCTGCCTTGTCGGATTCGTCGGACGTTCGACAGTTTCAGGAGCGGATCGAATCCCTGTTGACCATCCATTACGGTTCCGGCGTGCCGGATCTGGTTTCATTTGAATCGGTTCAGTGGACCGGGTGTGACGCTCGGCTTTTGAAGATCCTGGTTCGCGCAATCCGTCGCCGTCAATTGGTTCGGATGACCTATTTCGCGGCCCATTCCGGCGAGACCACCGATCGGCGTCTGGAGCCCTACCGGCTTCATCATTACCGGGGCACCTGGCATCTGGTGGGGTACTGTCATCACCGGGCCGGCCCGCGGGTGTTCATGTTGAGCCGGATTCAGAAGCTTGAGCCCCTCGCTGATAAATTCGATGGTCCCCGATTTGACGTAACCGGTTTACTGGAAAACACCTACGGTATTTACAACGGCGGTGCCGTCCAGGAGGTGGTGCTGCGGTTTTCCAAGGCGCTTGCCCGGTCGATCCGCGGGGAAATCTGGCATCGGGATCAGGAAATGGTCGATCTGGATGATGGAAGGCTTCTGCTGACATTGAAAGTGGCGGATCTGACCGAAATCGGACGGCATGTGCTGATGTACGGCCCGGATGTGGAGGTGCTGGCACCGGCGGAACTGCGGCGGCGGGTGACGGACTCTGCTGAAAAATTGGTTCAAATGTACCGGGCGCAAAAAAAATGAGAGGGTGGGTCGCTATTTGAGCTAGGGGGTGTGGTATAAACAAACAGAACCATTTTTGGGGGAATGAAGAGAAGATTTATTTGTTGATTTGAACACACAACTTTTGGAGGAGTCCCATGGGGAATCTGAGTTTTGAAGAACTGATGGCGGCCGTTTCCGGTCGTGCTGCGGCGTTTCGATGTGTAACCGAGTATCAACCGGCGGGAGGGCCGGGTGACAAGATTTTTCCACCCACCTACCAGGGTGGAAAATACGCAGTGGAAGATCGTCTGTTGAATGGGGAATCGGTACCCTGCGTTTTGATTGACTCTGTTCAATCTCAAGCCAACCGCATGGAGGTCGCCCTTCTGGAGGCCGCACGTGGGAATCGTATTACTCTGCCGATTATCGAAACTACTTTCGAGGATCCTCGCCTTTTGAAATCTTTTACCGTTACCAGTTTGGAAGCGCCCCATCGAATAGCGGATGCGATTTTTCGCGATAGCCTAATAGGAGAAAATGGCGATAAAATAATGTTTCGAAAGTCGGCAAAGGGAAAAATTTTGGATAACGCGGATGTGCGGAATGCTGCCGGTTTGTTCGGGCTCTGCCCGACAGCGCTTGTATTCGGGGTATGGGATTCTACCGGTCCGAGGGGAGGATTGGGTGCAAAGATCCAACGTGCCATTGTATCTGAAATGGTGGCCTACAATGTGCAGATGGGGATTAAAACAAGCAGCCGGATCGATCCGCTCCAGATAAGA
>JBKHDE010000134.1:0-12490 GCA_046541495.1 Desulfococcaceae bacterium | reverse complement strand
ATGGCGCATGGCGAGAGAAAATCCCTGCTTATCAAAAATCCTTGTAGGTATCACGAATTTCGGATAAGCAGGGATTCCTATTTGCATTTATACGGATAGAAATGGTGATAGCAGTAACCGCCCGGATCTCCCCACATCTGTTCGGTTTCCCCCATGCACTGGCCGATCATGTTTTTTGAAACCTCTTCGAAGTCGGGGCGGTTTTCTTCTTCTTTTTTACACGGCATGCAAATGGGTTCGTGGTCGTATACCGAAAGGATTCGATCATCCGATTTGGAAAGATCCTTGTCACATCGAGAACACTTCATCGCGCAGGAAATCGTTTCTTCCCATCTGTCCATTTTTACACTCTCCTTTCCGTCACCTTCGATTACACATCCGCGGAATACGCGGGGTCGGGCTGTTTTCAGATTAGATTTACCATAAGCACGGCCTTGGGGTTTGTCACAGGGCCTTCAGGGGGATTTCCCCTTCACCGAAATGGTCGGCAGCTGTCGGACCGCCTGCCGGCTGATTTTCAGGTAGACGGTCTTCTCTTCGATGCGTGCGATATCTTCGACCGGAATGGTCACCTTCTTTTTATCCCAGGGTACCCCTTCCCGAAGCACCAGGTGGGTGATCCGCCAGTCGTCTTCGTTGACGATGAATTCATCCACCTCGCCGATCCGGCCGTCGGTGGCCTCCACCCGGGCGCCCAGTTGAACCGCAGTGCCGTCTTCGGGGACCGCCCGCAATCTTTCGCTGAAGACCTTCTTGGCCGGCACCAGGCAGGGCCATAATTGAGTGACCTTGGGATCACGGCGATAGTGGGGGACATCCCGCCGGACAAAGTCGGTCTGGTGAAAGAGATCCAAAGACTGAACTTCCCGGCGGGTTCCGTTCACCAGGATCAGCTCCGGGGTGGCCTCCTTGATCCATTTGACCGGCAGCAGCCGCATGGAATGGGGGGATTTTTCCTCTTTGACGACCACATGAGAGACTTTATCGCTGGTCGGGTTGAGGATAATGTGGGTGGACCGTCCAAACCGCCCGTCCTTACAATGAACATCTGCATTCAAAGGGTAATTCATTGCGGACCTCTCCATGCTGTCGATTTTGATTGCCTTCTTTATGGATCATGGATTAGCATTTTTCCAAAAGATTATCAACAATCCGAAACCGTTTCTAAACCGGTATTTTACTGCCGCCTTTCCGGTCCGCGAAATGGCAGGCGACGAAGTGTTCCGGAAGAACCCCCCGGTATTCGGGCACCTGTTCCGAACAGACCTCCTGGGCCAGGGGGCATCGGGTATGGAATACGCATCCCCGGGGCGGCCGGGCCGGACTGGGGACCTCTCCCCGAAGGGTGATCCGCCGCCGATTCCGCTCCAGCTTCGGGTCGGGCACGGGAACGGCCGAAATCAGGGATTGAGTATACGGATGCAGCGGGTCGTCGAAGAGGTCGTCCCGGTCCGCCAGTTCCATCACCTTGCCCAGATACATCACCGCCACCCGGTCGGAGATGTGCTGGACCATGGAAAGGTCATGAGCGATAAACAGATAGGTCAGCCCCAGTTTCCGCTGAAGGTCTTCGAAGAGGTTGACCACTTGGGCCTGAATGGAGACATCCAGGGCCGAGATGGGTTCATCGCAGACGATGAACTCGGGGTTCAGGGCAAGGGCCCGGGCGATGTTGATGCGCTGGCGCTGGCCTCCGGAAAATTCATGGGGATAGCGGACCGCATGATTGGGATTCAGCCCCACCAGATCCAGCAGCTCCGCCATTCGGCTTCGCCTGTCCGCCTCTTCCATGATTCCCTGAACCACCATCGGCTCCATAATGATCCGGCCCACGGAATGGCGGGGGTTGAGAGAGTCGTAGGAATCCTGAAATATCATCTGCATTCGGGGCCGAATCCGGCGCAGGGCCGATTCATTCAGGCCGGTCAATTCCACCTCATCCAGAAACACCCGGCCCGAACTCGGGGGTTGAAGCTGCAGAATGGCTCGACCGGTGGTGGATTTGCCGCAGCCGCTTTCTCCCACCACTCCCAGGGTTTCCCCCGCGCGAATCCCGAAAGAGATGTCGTCCACCGCTTTGACGGCGCCCACCTGCCGCTGCCAGACGATCCCCTGCATGATGGGAAAATGCTTTTTGAGGTGCTCCACCCGGACCAGAAATTCGGGTGCGGGGTTTGTCGCCGTTGGGCGTCCATTGGGCTCAGGCATGGCTATCGGGGTCTTTCCTTGTCCATATCATAGTAGCACTTCGAATAATGGCCCTCTCCCACCTCGAAAAGCGGCGGCACCGATGCCCAGCACCGGTCGAAATTGTAGGGGCAGCGCCATGCGAACTGACAGTGGCGGGGCGGTTCCAGAAGATCCGGCGGGGAGCCTTCGATGGAGGCCAGCCGTTTCCCCCGTTTGGCCCCCACCCGGGGCAGGGCGGCCAACAGTCCTTCCGTGTAAGGGTGTTGCGGATGCTCGTAGAGCCGGTCCACCGGGCTGATCTCCACCGCGCTGCCGGCATACATGACCAGCACCCGGTCGGCGATGCCGGCCACCACCCCCAAATCATGGGTGATCCAGATGACGGAGATCCCGAACTCATCCTGAATCCGCTTGGTGAGTTCGATGATCTGGGCCTGGACCGTGACATCCAGAGCGGTGGTGGGCTCGTCGGCGATGACGATCTTGGGGTCGCAGGCGATGGCCACCGCAATCATCACCCGCTGCCGCATGCCGCCCGAAAACTGATGGGGATAGTTGCCGTACCGGCTTTTGGCCCCGGAAATTCCCACATGCTCCAGAAGCTGAATGGTCCGATCGCGGGCCGCCTTTTCGCCCAGGTTGAGGTGCGCCATTATCGATTCCCGAATCTGGCGGCCCACGGTCATTACCGGATTCAGGGCGCTGAGGGCGTCCTGAAAGATGTAGCCGATCTTGCCGCCCCGGACCCGGCGGCGCTCCGGTTTGGACAGCTTCAAAAGATCGATGGGGCCGTCGTCGTCTTCAAAAACGGCTTCACCGTCTTCGATTCGGGCCGGGGGCATCGGCAGCAGATTGAGCAGCGACATCATGGTGACGCTCTTGCCGCTGCCGCTCTCCCCCACAATGGCCAGGGTCTCCCCATGATCGAGGTGAAAGGAGACCCCGTTCAAAGCATGGACCACCCCGTCAAAGGTATAAAACCGGGTGACCAGATTTTTTACGGTCAAAATCCTCGACATGGCCTCACCTTCATTTCTTCATCCGCCGCAGCCGCGGATCGAGCACATCCCGCAGCCAGTCGCCGAGCAGGTTCATCCCCAGGCCGGTAAAGACGATGGCCAGTCCCGGAAAGGTAGCGATCCACGGATAAATGGTGAGATATTTCCGTCCGGTGGCCAGCATATTTCCCCAGCTGGGCACGCTGGGCGGCACGCTCAGCCCCAGAAATCCGAGCCCGGCTTCGTAAAAGATCATGGCCGACATTTCAAAGGTGGCGATGGTGATCAGGGGGCCGATCAGGTTCGGCAGGATGTGATTGAAGATAATCCGTTTTCGGGTGGAGCCGATGGAAAGGGCCGCTTCCACAAACCCGGATTCCCGAATCCGCAGCACCTCTCCCCGTGTAATGCGGACAAAGATGGGGATATCGGTGAATCCGAAGATCAGGATGACGATGATCAGCCCCTGGCCCAGAATGGCGGCGATGAAGACCACGAAGACCAGATAGGGCAGGGCCAGAATCAGGTTGACCAGGCCCATGATGACATTGTCGACCCGTCCCCCGAGGTATCCGGCGATCAGTCCGATCAGAAGCCCCAGGCTGCACGCGATCAGCACCCCGAAAAACCCCACGGTGAGGGAGACCCGGCTGCCGTAGATGATTCGGCTGAGAATGTCCCGACCCAGGTTGTCGGTGCCCAGGGGATGGCTGAGGTCTCCCTTTTCGGACCATGCCGGCGGCTGTTTGGCGGCCCGAAGGTCTTGTTTCAGTGGATCATAGGGGGCCAGGACCGGGGCGAAGACCGCGGAAATCACCACGATCAGAAACATGATCAGGCCGACCAGGCCGGTCTTGTCCCGCCACAGGAGACGGCCCACATAGATGAGCTTGGATCGGAACCCGGTTTCCGCCGCCCGGTCGACCAGAAGCCCGGTCTTTTTGATGTCCGCGGTGTCGGCCATGGGCTTAGTCTCCGTACCGGATTCGCGGGTCGGCCAAACCGTAGGCGATATCGGTCAACAGATTGAGGGTGACCACCACCAGGCTGGCGAAAAAGGCGATGGCCTGAACCAGGGCGAAATCCCGGTTGCCGATGGCCTCGGCCAGAAGGTTTCCGATCCCGGGCCAGGAAAAGATGGTTTCGATATAGATGGAGCCGCTCAGCAGGTATCCGAACTGCACCCCCACGATGCTGATCAGGGGGATGGAGGCGTTTCGAAGGATATGCCGCAGGTAGATCTGATTGTCCTTGAGCCCCTTGCTGTAGGCGGTGCGCACATAATCCTCGTTTTTGATCTCCAGCACCGCGGACCGGGTGAACCGCACCAACTGACCGGTGGTGAAGAGACCCAGGGAGAAGGCGGGCAGAATCACCGACTTGGTGGGCAGTTCCATTCCGAAGACCTCCCAGGTTCGGCGGCCAAAGGTGGGGAACCAGCCCAGTTCCACTGAAAAGACCACGATCAGGATGAGGGCCAGCCAGAAGTTGGGGATGGTCTGCCCCGCCAGACCCGCTGCCCGGGCCAGGGTGTCCCAAAAGCTGCCGGGATTGGATCCGCTCAACAGCCCCAGCGGGATGCCGATCAGAAGCGCAATGAGAAGCGCCGTGGCGGCCAGTTCCACGGTGGCCGGGAGCCGCTCGAGAATCAGTTTTATGGCCGGCTGCCGATGGCGAAGCGACATGCCGAAATCGCCCACCAGGGCCCCGCCGATGAAATCCCTGAATTGGATGATGAGGGGGCGGTTGAATCCCATCTCCTCCCGCAGCATTTCCATCTGCTCCGGACTGGCGTTTCGGGAGACCATCAGCGAGACCGGATCTCCGGTCAGCTGGAGCATGAAAAAGACGATGAGAAGAACCCCCAGCAGAATCAACAGAGATTGAACCATACGGGAGAGGATATAGCGCTGCATAAATAAAAGGCCCGGCCCTTGAGAGAGGGTGAAGGCCGGTCCGGAAGCACTGCGCGGACCGGCCGGTCGGCTTTACTTTTCGACGGAGGTGTACTTCAGGTAATAATTTTCCGCCGGGCGGGGTCGGTAATCCTTCACCTTGGGGCTCATGGCCTCGAAGGTGATCGGTTCATAGAGATAGATAAAGGGGGGATTTTCCTGCATGTACCGCTGCAGTTCGACATAGAGTTCGGCCCGTTTTGCATCGTCGATGGTCTCTCCGATTTTGTCGAGAAAGTCCTTGATCTTGGGATCGGACCAGGCCGAAAAGCTGGCATCCATGCCGCCCAGGGCGCCTTTGAGCCGGGGCAGGGCCTCACCGGTGGCCTCGGACCAGCTGTCGCCGAACAGCGGCGGCAGCTGCTTTTTGCCTTCCAGGTCCCAGTATTTGCCGGACTCCATGAGTTCAAGGTCGGTTTCGATTCCGACGCCGCTCAGGTATCCCTGAATCGCTTCGCAGACCTGTTCGAAATTGGTGTAGGCGCCGGACGGGCAGGCGAACCCGATCTTGAATCCGTCCGGATAGCCGGCGTCGGCCAGAAGCTTTTTGGCCTTTTTCAGGTCATACCCGAAGGGTTCGATCTCCTCGTCGTATCCCAGATTGCCCGGGGTGACATATCCGGTGGCTTCCCGGCCGTAGCCTTCGAACAGGGCGTCGATAATGGCCTTGACGTCCACGGCGTAGTTCATGGCCTGTCTCACCTTGGGGTCTTCGGTGGGTTTTCCCTTGCCCGTGGTCAGATTGTTGAAGGCGATATAATAGACCCGGTCCACCGGATAGTCGATCACCTTCACATCCGGTAGGTTCATGAGATGTTCCGCCTCTTCGGAACTCAACCGGGTGACGATGTCCACTTCATTGGTCTGAATGGCCGCCATTCGGGTGGTGGATTCGGGGATGGGCCGAAAAATCAGGTTTTTCACCTTGGGCAGGCCTTCTTCCCAGTAGTCGGGATTGGCTTCAAAGACGATGCGGTCGCCCTTTCGCCATTCTTTGAATTTGAAGGGTCCGGTGCCGACCGGGTTGTTGAGAAATTCATTTTCACCGACTTTTTTATGATATTCGGGCGGAATCATGGCCCAGAATTCGGCCATCACCCTGAACAGCAGCGGGTTGGGCTTGCCGGTGTCGATCTTGACGGTATAGTCGTCGATCTTTTCGACGCTTTTGGCGATGGCGAATTTTTCTTTCCACTGCATCCTGCCCTGTTTGCCGCGTTCCCAGGTATACACCACCGAATCGGCGTCAAAGGGCTCTCCGTTGTGGAATTTGATTCCCTTTTTCAACTTGAAGGTGATTTCGGAGCCGTCTTCGGAGATGATCCAGCTCTCTGCCAACGCCGGCACTACGGTTCCCTGGTCGTTGATCCAGACCAGGGAATCGTACATCTGCCAGGCCACATTGTGGGCGTTGCGCTCGGCCCCCATGGGCAGATCAATGGCATTGGGCATGGTGGTGGTGGCCACCCGAAGGGTGCCCTCGGGTTCGGCGGCCATGGCGGGCGCCGCCAAGGCCACCGACAAGAAAATGATCAACAGTATACGGCCTGTTCGCTCCATTTTAATCCTCCCTTTTCTTTTGAAGTTTAACACAGATCGGAACCCGGATTCAGCCGAGTTCGTCCATTGCATCCTTTGTGGCATCCTCTGTCTTTTCTTCGGTCTCTACCAGGTGCAGAATTCGGTTCAGGGCCTGTTGAAGATCTCGAATTTCCCGGGTGGTGAGATCGGCCAGACCGAGGATCAGTTTTTTTTCCATGGGGTCGGGCAGGGATTTGCCGACTTCAACGCCTTTTCGGGTCAAGGAGATCAGCATAATACGACGGTCTCCTTTTTTTTGAACCCGCTTGACGAAGCCCTTTTTTTCCAGACGGTCGATAATTCCGGTGATATTGGACGGAGTGACGAATAATTTCCGGCTCAACTCAACCGATGAGAGGCGGCCATTTTGGGCGAGCACCCGCAAGGCGCCGCTTTGGGGGACGGTCAGCCCGAAATGACGGTTCATCTCCTTGGCATCGTGATAGACGGATCGGTTGAGTTGCCGAATCGCGCCGACAATCTCATGGATAATCGCTTCTTTTTCATTTGGAATCTGTAATCGCTCCTCCCTCATTCCGTATTCCATATAGTAGATTCGATTTGATAGTCAAGGTTTAAATAATAAAGGTTTTGAATATAAAAATTTATAAGAATCCAATTCACTGTTTTTTAAATGTATAGCCGCGTCAACCGGATTGAATGAAGGCAGGGTGAAGCTTGACAAGATCTGCGGGGGGAATATATTGTATCTATTTATGGCAGCACGAAAAGTAAGCCCAGACATAACCAAGGAGAATACCGATCTTTCCGGGACCATATGCGATACGGTGATGGTCGCACTTCGGCGGATTACGCAATCCCTCGATCTTCATTCCCGCTATCTGATGCGTGAGTTCGGGCTCACCGGTCCCCAGTTGGTCATTTTACAGAAATTATCCAAATTCGAGGAGATTTCCGTCGGGGAATTATCCAAGTCGATCAGCCTCAGTCAAGCGACTGTGACCGGCATTTTGGAGCGTCTCGAAAAGCGGGGGCTGATCGAGCGGAGCCGAAGCAGTGTGGATCGTCGCCGCGTCATGGTCAAATCGACGGCTGAATGCGCCACCCTTCTGGACAGGGCCCCGCCGCTCATGGGGAAATCTTTCACCGGCGCCTTTACCGACCTTCAGGAATGGGAGCAGATGATGATCCTCAGTTCCCTGCAACGCCTAGTGGATTTAATGGAGGCCGATCAATTCAACGGCACCTCTTTTTATGAGACCGACATGCTGGAAGAAATGGATGGAAAAGAATGAAAACGGGTGAACTCGAATCCGATTCGTCCGCGGGGGGATCGTTGCCCGCCGACTCGGTTGAAGGATCGGAAATCAAAATTCGATGCGAAGACGTCTGGAAGGTCTTCGGCAAAGACGCCGATAAAATCATGGCCTCCCCCCCGGCCGAAAGAACCGATCTGGCCCGATCCCTGAGATGCACCATCGCGGTGCGGGATGCCTGCTTCGAGGTTCGGGAAGGGGAGGTCTTCGTCATCATGGGGCTGTCCGGCAGCGGCAAATCGACCATCATTCGGTGCATCAACCATCTCATCGATCCGAGCGGCGGGCGGGTGGTCATCGACGGCCGGGACCTGGAATCGATGTCGGTAAAGGAACTTCGCCGGGTGCGTCAGGAAAAAATGGGAATGGTGTTTCAGAATTTCGCCCTGCTTCCCCATCGAACCGTCCTGGACAATGCCGCATTCGGTCTGGAGGTCCAGAAGGTCCCCAAAGCCAAGCGCCATGAACGGGCCCGTGAGGCCCTGGATTTGGTGGGGTTGAGTGAATGGTACGGGCACTACCCCGAAGAACTCAGCGGCGGCATGCAGCAGCGGGTCGGGCTGGCGCGCGCGCTTGCATTGAACCCGGAGATTCTTCTGATGGATGAGGCCTTCAGCGCCCTGGACCCCTTGATTCGAAAGCAGATGCAGGAGGAGTTTCTGAAGCTGGTGGCCATCGTTCGAAAGACCATCGTTTTTATCACCCATGATCTGGATGAAGCCCTTAAGATCGCCGACCGCATTGCGGTCATGAAAGACGGTCGCATCGTCCAGGTGGGCACCCCGGAGCAGATCGTGATGGAGCCCGCTGATGAATATGTGGCTGAATTTGTCGGGTCGGTCTCTCGAACCAAAGTGGTGTCGGCCCGAAATTTCATGATGGAGCCCGACCGGTGGATTTCCGCGGAAGGGGAAGACCCGATCGCTGTGCTCAACCGCATGCGCAAGAACAACCTCGACAGCATTTTCGTCACCGACGCGGCCCATCGTCTGGTGGGGGTGATCGACCAAGCCCGCCTGGCCAGGGCCCTTCAGAAGGGTCCTTCCAACTTCCGGCCCGTCCTCAACAAACAATTCCCGTCGGTATCTGAAAATTCCAATCTGGAAGACATCATTTCCGAAGCCGCCCAGAATGAAAATCCCATCGCGGTGGTGGATGACAAACGCAAACTGGTCGGGGTGATCTCCAGGTCCCGACTTCTCGATGAACTCTCCGATGTGATCTGAAACGGAGGTGCGGTAATATCGCCGTCAAGGCGTATCGTGCCGCATGCCGATGGAAGCACCTGATGTGAACAAGAAAACAGGAGGAAAAGCATGAGAAGATTTTGGAAATCGGGGTTGAAAATCTGGGCGTTGGGGATCTGTTTCTGTTTCATCGCCGGAACGGGGTCCGCCGCCGAAAAGATCCGTTTCGGGTATGTCAACTGGCCCGGGGTTACCGTCAAAACCCGGGTGGCCGCCCAGATCCTGGAGTATCTGGGGTATGAAACCGAGATGCGGATGCTTTCCGTGCCGGTGGTGTTCAGGGGGCTGGCCAGCAATGATCTGGACCTGTTTCTGGGGGCCTGGGTGCCTACCATGAAGAGCATGGTGAACAAGTATCTGGAAGAGGGGTCGATCGTGGAGATCACGGTCAACCTGAACGAGACGGTCTATACCCTGGCGGTTCCGGAATATGTGTGGGAGGCGGGCGTCAAATCCCATGCCGATCTGGATAAATTCGCGGACAAATTCGACAAAAAAATTATCGGCATCGAGCCGGGAAACGACGGCAACCAGATCGTCTTGGACATGATCAAGAATGATACCTACGGGTTGGGCGACTGGGAGTTGGTGGAATCGAGTTCCGAGGCGATGATGGTTTCAGTAGGGTCGGCCATCAAGAAAAAGGAATGGGTGGTATGGCTCGGTTGGAGCCCCCACTGGATGAACCTGGCCTATGACATTCAGTTTCTGGATGATCCAGAGAATGCCTGGGGAAGTGAGCCCGAGGTGGTCAAAACCATGGCCCGGTCCGGACTGGAAAAAGACAACCCCGATATCCATAAGCTCTTCACCCAGTTCAAGGTGACTCCGGAAATTCAGAACAGCTGGATCAACCAGTACAGCCGGGAAAAGAAAAAGCCCGAAGTCGTCGCCCGGGAATGGATCCAAAACAATCTGGGAATCGTGGACCAATGGGTCTACGGCGTGAAATCCGCGGACGGTCAGCGGGCGCGGGACGCCATTCGGGAAGCCATCGAGGGATAAATATACTTACGCCCTCCATTCCCGCCCTGCCGCCGGCGCAAACAGCAGGTCAGGGGATGTCGCCGGCGGCAAGGAAATGAGGTGACCAGGACATGGACGAAATCATGGCATTTTTGACGCAGAAGATTCCTATCGGGGAAGCGGTCTCCGAAATGGTCGATTTCCTGCTGGGTGCTTTCGGCACGGAGTTTCGCATATTTTCGGGCCTGGTGGAGATGTTCATCGACGGTCTGGCCCAAGGGCTTTCCGCCCTGCATCCCCTGCTGCTGATCGCCCTTTTCGGAATTTTGGCCTGGTTTTTGCGGAAATCCAAAGGGACCGCCGCGTTTACGGTATTGGGATTTCTGCTGATGCTCAACCTGGGTTTATGGTCCGAAATGATCGAAACCCTGGCCCTGATCCTGACCGCCACCATTTTTTCGCTGGTGATCGGTCTGCCGGTGGGAATATTCAATGCCCATAACCGGACCGCCTATCTCATCACCCGGCCGGTTCTCGATTTTATGCAGACCATCCCGCCCTTTGTCTATCTGATTCCCGCCCTGATGTTTTTCGGACTGGGAGAGGTGCCGGGGGTGATCGCCACCGTCATCTTCGCCATGCCCCCGGCCATTCGGCTCACCTGCCTGGGAATCCAGCAGGTGCCTTACGAATTGAAAGAAGCCGGAAAGGCCTTCGGCTGCAATACCGGGCAGATGCTCTTCAAGATCGAGCTGCCCAGCGCCTTTCCCTCCATCATGATGGGGGTGAACCAGGCCATCATGATGTCTCTTTCCATGGTGGTCATCGCCGCCCTCATCGGCGCCGGCGGGCTCGGGGCATCGGTCATGCGGTCTTTGGCCATGGTGGATGTCGGGCTGGGGTTTGAGTCCGGCCTCGGAATCGTCATCCTGGCCATGCTGCTGGATCGAATCATCCGGACCGACTGATTGGTCTAAAATACTGCTGTTCTATTGTTAAAATGAAAATGCGTAAAGGGCCCGCCCTTTACGCATTTTGGTTACCCGTTTTTCTTCGGTCGAATCCGGTGAATGTGCAGGGATTCATAAAAGGGAAAATGGTAATCGTAATATGACTTGAGATGATCACTGTTGTCCACGGTCACCTCGAACTTCTCCACATTCTTTTGAATTCCGGTGGTCTGGGCGGCGTCCTTGTGCCAGGTTTTCCAGATCTCCCACTCCGGTTTGTGATCCGGTTCCCAGGTCAGGGATTCAGGAATGAAAGGAATGCCCAAAGCCTCGCAGTAGGCCGCCACGATCCCTTCCGGATCATCCTCCAGATCCGTGGCATCGATGACGATCGGGGCCTTGCCTTTCAATTTTTCTGCCTTTTGGAACACCTTCACCAGTTGTTCGTAGCCGATTTCATCCGAGGTCACATCCGGATTGAGGGCGTAGAAAGAAGGGATCGCCTTGGCCGGGTCTCGTATTAAAAAGGTGTTGGTGAGGGTGTTTAGAAACCGGTCATCCTTTAGCAGGTGCTCATGGCAATGGGCGCACATGTCCTTGAAAAACACCGGCTTGGTTTCCCCGTGGCCGAGAATGAAATCCTTGATGCCGTCATAGGTTCGCGGGTGGTTCGGGTCTTCGTACTCCTGGGGAATGGTCGCTTTGCCGCTTTCGACGTAATATAGATAAGAAAACGGCTCGTGCAGGACCTTTAAATCCCCCCGTTCCATCATCACCCGTTCCAGGGCCGTGGAAATGGATCTGGGGTGGGTCCACAGCGCGATAATCTGTTGCATGGTCGATTCCTCCTTCTTGAGACATACAGGTTATTAAAAACACGTAAATATAGGGATCATTATTCACCCTTGCAATCCCCTTCATTGATCCCGCTGAGCGCCTTCACCGGTTTTGCTTTGATGTCTGGACAAAGCCCTTTCAGGGGATCGGTGTCTCCCCGAAAACGGACGGATCGAAAAGATCCGGGAAATAGTAGCGCAGAATGTGGGTCGGAAATCCGATTTTCAGGGGTGCGCGGTGAGAATCGGACACCACCAGACCTTCTTTGGCCAGTTGGCTGACAATCCGGCGGGCATGGCGGTCGGTGCGGTCTTCCATGCCCATGACCGCCCGGGCCTCGCCCCGGGGTACTTCACCCCTTAAAAACAATGCTTTCAGCAATTTTGCCGACCTCGGGTCCAGCGGATGAACCGCGCCTCTTTTTTTGTCCCGGTCTCGAATGTATCCATCGATTCTGCTGTCGATCCGCTGCAGGCCCAGGATCTGCTC
>JBKHDE010000133.1:0-12532 GCA_046541495.1 Desulfococcaceae bacterium | reverse complement strand
TCCTCCCGAAGATGTCAATCGTCTACCCGCTTACCGGTTTTGATCATCGTTTCGGCCCAAGCCTTAATAATTAGGAAGTCCACCCCGGGATAATTTCCCGGGCCGGGAAAATATCCCGGGGTGGCCGAAACGGTCATCATATCCCGTTTAACCGAGCGGGGTCATGAAACGGCGGCCCCGAAAGATATAGGCGGACCACTTGCCCGGTTCGATCTCTACCCACACCTCCCGGCCCTCGAAATTGCGAACCTCCACCTCATCCCCTTCGGAGAGTTCACCGAGGATGGGAAATTCGATGCCGGGTCCGCTTCGAACCCGAAGACCGTCGGCGGTGACCCGCATGCGAAATGCCGGAGCTTCGGAAATCGGAGGAACCGGTTCCGTCGGCGGAGGCTCGGGGATTTTCCGGGCCGCCCGCACCGCCTCAAGCACATTGACCCGGCCGTAGCCCATGGCATCGTTGCGGCCCTGAATATAGGGGATGGGTCCTACCTTGTCAGCGGTGTCTCGAATGATCCGTCGCACCTGCTCCTCTTTCAGATCCGGATTGGCCGAGAGGATCAGCCCCGCGGCCCCGGCCACGATGGGGGTGGCGGAGGAGGTGCCGTTGAATTGCGGATAATAATGGCCGTCGGCGGTTCGGTTGTACCCGGCCGGGCCCATGATATCGGTGGTGTAGTTGTGAACCCCGGGGGCGGCCACATCCACCTCCGGTCCGAAGTTGGAGCCCCACCAGGTTTCCCCGTCCCGGCTCTCTTTGGTTTTGGGTTCGTCGAACTCGTTGCTGGCGGAGACGGTGAGCAGATTGGGCAGGTTCGCCGGAAAATCCACCGACCGGCTGTCATTCCCGGCGGCGATGGCGATCACGCATCCCCGGCGGTTTCTTCCCCGGGTTCGAGCCCGTTCAAAGGCCTGGGTGATAAGGGAAGAAGGCGCGCCCCCGCCCCAGCTGTTGCTGAGGATGTCGGCGCCGTTTTGCCAGGACCAGTCGATGGCCCGGGCGATCCAGGAGTCCCGGGTCACCCAGTATCGCCCCTGTTCTTCGGAAAAGGCGATTCGCACCGCCATCAGGGAACACCCCCCGCCGATGCCCCGAATCCCCAGCCGGTTGCCGGGCACCGCCGCCGCAAGACCGGCACAGGCGGTGCCGTGGGCGTCGGTAAACCGGGGCTCCTGAAAGGTATCCTCGTCGGTGGCGTCATAGGTGGAGAAAATGGCGGCAAAAAGGTCCTCATGATTGCTGTCCACCCCTTCGTCGAGAACGGCGATCTTGATATCCGGATTGCCGATCTGAAGGTTCCAGGCCTGACGGGCCTCGGTAATATCCACCGCATATTGAAAGCGCTCCCGGGGATCTTCCCATTCTGATTCGGATCGAATGATTTTCCGGGGCAGCCGCTGAAACAGGGTGACAAAGTCGGGCTCGGCGAATTCGACTTCGGACATCTGATGGAATCGGTTGGCCATTTCCAGGGGGTCCTTGTCCGGAAGCAGATCCACCAGAAAAGTGCTCTCCTCCAGCTGTCCCAGGATATTGCCGCCGTGGTCCGCCACCGGTTCCTCCGGTTTTTTCACCGACGATGTAAAGCGGACGACGAGCCGCTCGGTGGCCAGCACCCGGGCGGGGCCCACCTTGAAGACCGGCGCCACCCGTTCCACCTGTTCCAGCCCGCCCATGGCATTCGAGGCCTCGGCGAAACGGGCCGACCGGGTGCGGGGGGAAGGGGCCACCTCCAGAATGGTGTATTTTTCCCTGGGGACTTCCATCCGCCGGGAAAAGGCGCTCAGCTCGGGTCTTCTGGACAGGTTCATCCGCAGGCTTCTGGGGGCGGGCTCTCGAAAACGAACCGCGATCAGGTCTTCATCCGGTTGGAGAATGACCTTTGTCCCGTTTGCAAAATAGAAATAGGGGTTCATGTTTTCTCCTTTTAAAATTACCATTGGGCCAGTTCGACGGTTTTCTCCATGCTTTTTCCCTGAGTGGGGGATGATCCGCCGAAAAGGCTTTCCATGATATCGCTCAGGGTCCGTTCCCGAATCACCGCTCCGTCCCGGCCGATGGGGCGTGCGGTCAAGCAGTGGTGATCCCGGTCGATATCGATCTGACAGAAATGGTCGTCCTGATTGAAATTGGAGGCTTTGTAATCCATGGTGATGCCCGAGTCGGTTTGAAAGGTATCCATGGGCGTGCAGCCGCGAGAATCGTGAACATACCCGGAAGGGTCCCCGTCGGCAAAAGGAAACGGCCAATAAAGCCCCGAAGAGGTGACCGACAGGGCTTTGAGTTTTTCTGCACCTTGGTAACCGCCGAAGCGAATCTCCGCCACGTTGAAGTTATGGATGTCGCCGGACAGAAAGACCACGTTTTGAATGCCGTTTTTGACGATGTGATCGATCAGCCGGGCCCGGGTTGCCGGGAAGGCGGGCCAGGAATCACTTTTATCCTTGGCGTCTTCGTCATGAAGGGAATCGACCTCGTTGGGAACGAAAACCCCGGAGCTGACGATGAACTTGGGCACATTTCCGCGGTCCTGCTGCTGCCGCAGGAGCCAGGCGCAGAGGATGTCGAGCTGGTTGGGCTCGGATTCGGGGTTGGCGGAGGGGCGGCCCAAAAGATGGTTGTTTTGTAAAGATGTCCCTCGAAACCGCTGGGTCCGGGTATCGAGCACGAAAAAGGGGTAGCCTCCGCAGACGAAATGATAATAAAGCATCAGGTCGAAGCTGCGCGGGCAATGGCTCCATTGGTAGCTCATGTAGGCCCCGATGGCGATCTGGAAGAGCTTTCGTTTGGGCGACTCGCTGATCCGGTCCTGGCTCCAGTTGTCTTCGATTTCGTGGTCGTCCAGGATCATGTAGTGAGGGACGCTTCTCAGTAGGCGGCGGCGGTTCTTGGCATCGTAGGCGGACCGGTACCGATCCTGGAACTCCTCGTAAGTGTCGGCCAGAAGCACCGGCACATTCCGGTTGAGCATATCGGCATAGATCTGATCCCCCATCAGAAGCACGAACCGCGGATCGCTTCCGTGCGGATTGTTTTTAACGTGTTCGAGCATGGGGCCGAAGATCTGGTCGGCCCGTTTGCGCTTCCAGAAAAGCCCGGGATACTGACAGGAGCCCATCAGAAAACTGAGCCGGTCGAGTTTGGCCGATTCGTCCGGAAAGGTGGTGAACTCGGCTTCCGAGTCGTCCTCGGGAAGGGCCATGAGTTCGTCTATCCAGGAGTCGGCCGGCGGAATCAGGCCGGTGAGGGCGTCATCCGGTACCATGTCGTCCGGGTCGAAATTGTCGATCAGGCTGTAGGTGCCCATGCGGACGGTGTATCGGGTGTTCGGTTTCAGGGTGAAATCGGCCCCGTTGCCGTCCAGATCCCGGTCCACCCCCAAGTGAAAGGTGCCGGTTCGGTCGAATTCCCGGTGAAGGCGGAAGTACCAGGCCGGCGGATGCGGCAGGGGCGCGCCGTTTTCTGAAATCACGGCAAGAACCCCAAGCGTGCGGTGGTCGCCGGTCAGGTCGGCGCCGCTGTCGTCGGGGTCCGAAGCCCGAATCCAGAGCCGACAGCTCTTGTCGGTGGTATGGCCCACGATAGGGCCCAGAGAGGGGGGGCGAAGTGAGTTCATGATAGGCCTCCTTGGTTGCCGATCTTACGGCGCAATCCGCCGCGGTTATTCGATATGGGCTGCGATCCGCTCGGCCAGAGCCGCGATGGTCCGGGATGGATTTCGGCCGATGGGGGTGGGCAGGATGGCCCCGTCCGCCACATAAAGATTGGGGCAGCCGAAGACCTCGCCCAGATGGTTTACCACTCCGTTTTTCGGGTCGTTGGACATGTTGCACCCGCCCAGAGGGTGGGGGGTGATGAGAAACCGGAAAATCTCCCAGGTGGGCGGCGCCCAGGGTTTCCCGCCGGTGGCCTCGGCCAGCTTTCGGTGTTGGGCTGCGATCGCATCGATGACGCCCCGGGTTCTTGGGCCGGCAGTCCAGTCCAGATCCAAATGAACCCGCCACGGGGCATACCAGAGCCGCTTGAGGCCCAGCCGCCCGTTTCCGCCGTCGATCCCCTGAGCGAACCAGGGCATGACGCCGCTGAGCGGATCTTCCCGGCGGACCCGGTTTTTTAAATCATCGAGCAGCAGATTCACCCGGGGATCGAAGGAGCCGGAGCGGAACCGCTCCTGAAGGTAGTTGCCGAGTCCATTGGGAAACCCGCCGTCCTCGATCCAGAACCGCTCCCCGGCCCGGGACCCGTCCAGGTAATCGATCACGCAGGTGATGGTCGGCCCGTCGCTCGGCCGGACCCGGTCCGGATCGCCATGGAATCCGGGGGTGAGAAAGTCGCCGTTGGCGCTCCAGTTTCTGCCCAGAAAATCGCTGATGCCGGAAAGGGTCCGGTATTGGTCCCGGGACCGAAGCAGGATTTCAGTGGAGCCCAGTGAACCCGCCCCCAGCACCACGATGGGGGCCTTGACCGTGCCCGGGTAGAAGCTTCGGTCCGCGATTCTATCGAAATGGACCATGTATTCGCCCCCGGACCGGGACAGGTGGGAGACCCGGTGCAGGGGCCGCACCTCGGCCCCGTTCTGTTCGGCCAGGGCGATGTAGTTGAAATCGAGGGTGTTCTTGGCCTTGACCTTGCAGCCGATATCGCAGTTGCCGCAGTGAACGCAGGTGCCCTGGGAAACGCCCTGGTCGTTGATTCGGGGCTCGGAGTGGCGCTCGTCAAAAGGGTCGTCCAGACCGTAGTGCCACCGGTCGCTGAAGTTGACCGCCAGGGGCAGTTTGCCGAACCGGTCGATGTCTCCGAGCTTCTCGGCCCCTTCCCGAACCAGTTCAAAGCGCCGGGTCAGCTGGTTGTCGGGAAGCACCTGAAGGTTGAGCATTTTTCCGACGGCTTCATAATAGGGCTTCAGCTCGGAAAAGGTGATCTCCGAAGGCCAGCCGTTTTCGAACAGTTCGGGCTGCGCCTCCACCGAGACGTTTGCGTAGATCAGCGAGCCCCCGCCCACGCCGGCCCCCTGGGCCACCGCCATGTTCTTGAAAAACCGCAGGTCGATCCATCCGTGTTTAAGCTGGGGCAGGTTTTCGTCCCAGATCCAGGCATCCTCTGCGGTGCGGGGATAATCCGCCGGCCGCCAACGGCGGCCCCGCTCCAGAATCAGCATCCGCATCCCTTTCCGGGCCAGGCGGCAGGCGGCGACCGCTCCGCCGAACCCGCTTCCGATCACGATGGCGTCGAATCGTTCCGTCATAGAGGTCTCCTTGAAGCGACTAAATGGGGCCGTAGGTGAGCACGTCTTTGGCATAGACATCCCAGAGTTTGCCCATAAAGAGTTGTCCGAACCGGGAGAGGGCCCCGATTCGATCCGCCGAAGTCGGACCCTCGACCCGAAAGGTGGTGAGCTGCTTCATGAAATCGGGAAGCTGAATTCGAATGATTCCGGCGCCCTTGATTTCGGCCTCGCCCTGATCCACATCCGGCCGCATTCGGCCCTTGTAGAGATGTACGAAAAGGGTGGTGGTATCGGCCCAAAGGTCCAGACCGGGGTCGTCGGTCACCTCCTTGTGGCCGATCAGGGTGAGCGGGTTGCCGTTTCCGTCGGTGAAAAAGAGGAGATACCAGAACCGCTTGTGGGCCGGGTCGCCCTCGTCCACCAGCAGGTTGAAGGTGCCCTCGTCCACCGGGCGCCATCCGCCCAGGACCGGGCAGGAGACATGGCCTTCGATCCGGGCCTCGTGGTCGGGATGGGTGACGAACCGGTTCACCCCGTCCACCTGAATGGTGAGCCGGACAGCGAGACTCGTCCCCCGGGATTTGCCGGTTTTGAATCCTTCTTGATAATCGGACTCCCCTACGGTGATAAACCCCTTCATTTCCTCCGTGAACGCCAGCCGGGTCAGGGCGGTGTGAATATCGGTGGGGTATTCGGGCCCCGGCGATTTCAAAGGAATGCCCTCGGCCTCGCACCACTCCCGGGCTTTCTGCACCCCGAGATTGACGCATTCCACCACCCGGTCCCGGCTGAAGTTGATGAGGTAATGCATCGGCACCTCGGCTTCCAGAAGCTTGATCGTGATGGGCCGCCCGAATTCCCCGGGTTTGCCGGATGCAATGGCGGTGTTATTGGATTCGATCCGCTGCAAAAGCCGCTTGAAATGGCCGTAGGCCGCGGTTTCGATGATCTGAAAGTAGTTGGCCACGAATCCGTCCCGCCACTCGCCTTTTCGGCTCACGGTCCAGATGATCCAGAGTTCGTCGGCGCCCCGGGCGATGGCCTCCTCCAGATTGGCGTCGGTGATGAAGACCGGATCGATGTAGGTATCGCCGTCGATGACCACCGGCGGAAACCACATGGGCAGGGAGACCCCGGCCGCCAGAAAATCTTCGGTCATCTCATCCGGCGTGAGCACCCGAAGTTCATGCCGAGTGAAGTTATAGACATTGAAGGTGGCCTCCTTGTCCGAGGCCCGAATCTTGTCCCAGTCCAGACCCCATCCGGTAAAGACGTTCTTCCGATAGTTATCGAGGGTGAACATCGATTCGGCAAATAGAAGCCGGGTCAGGGCCTGGGTGTTGAAGGAGATGCCCAGGTTCGGGTCGAGGTTGCGCCAGTTGTCGGCGATCTGTTTGCCGGACATGCCCTGGCAGTACATGGCCAGATTGAAGATGCCGCCGCTGGCGCCGTCGGCTAGGTCGAATTCGAGTTCGGCCTCATCCAGCCAGACCTGAAGGGCCCCGGCCTGAAAAGCGACCTTGACCCCGCCCCCGGCCAGGATGAGGGCTCGTTTCGGTTTCTGATCAGGCATGTCTCTGTCTCCTTTCTCGGGGGGTGAATCCGGATACCGGGATGAATCCGGAGGTCGGTTTTAATCTTTAAGAATGACGAATCCGGCGGGCGGGACCACGAAGAAAAAGGCCATGGCCCGGCTGATGGTTTGTCGAATCGCCGCTGTCTGCCCGACCTGGGTCCGATCGGTGGAATAAATGCACTTCAGGGTGTCCCCTTCGGAATGGAGCCCCCCGTCCACGATCATCCAGGCCGAGCGGGGTGCTTCCGCATCGGTATTCAGGGCGATCACCATCTCCCGGTCGTTGAAGATGCGGGACCAGGCCACCACCGACCGCATCCGGTGTTCACCCGTTCGGACCGGAAAACCGAATTGAAGTCCGTCGCCGGAAATTTCCCTCAGGTATTGACGACCCCGCCGCAGGACGATTTTCTCCCGGCGGATCTCGAGGATGTCGGCCAGAGCGCGATAGGCGGGAGCCGATTCATCAAAGCAGTGGCGACCCCGGGATCGGAAGGGGCCGAACCCGCCCCCGAACATCGCTTCTCGAATGTACCGGTCGTTGCCGCCGGAACCGTCGAAGCCCTGTTCGGTGCCGTAATAGATGCAGGGGATGCCCAGGGTGGTGGTGTTGAGGCCCAGAACGGCGGGCAAAAGCGCGCGCCAAGAGGGGTTACCGGCGCAGAAACGGGCCTTTTGGTTGCCTTTTCGCACCTGGTCGTGATCGTCCAGTACGGTGACCACGCGGTTGCGGAACCAGACATGGGACTCTTTTTGAACCAGAAGGGAATTGCGAAACAGATGAAAGTAGTCGGACGGATTCCGATACCCTTTGACCAGATACTCTAATTTATCCGGTATATCGGCGATGCCCAAGGCCGCATTGAGGCCGGTCTCCTCCTGAACCTGAAAGGCGTGTTGCCGACCCCCGGTGATTTCTCCGATGAGATAGAAGTTCTCCTTACCGATGGTCTGGGCGAATTCGTGAACGGCGGAGGTGAAAAACCGAACCGCCCCCGGGTCCATGTGCTTGACCGTATCCACTCGAAATCCGTCCAGATCGGCATAGGCGATCCAGAACCGGTAAACCTGACACAGTGCCTTGAGGGCGGGGGATGGTACATACCGGTCGATGGGGCCGGTCCCCAGGTGAATGTCCTTGAGGTCGAAAAAATCCCCTTCGTAGAACTCCGGATTCCAGTCCCAGCTGTTGATTCGGCCTTTGCGGGTGTAAAATTCGGGGTTCTGAAATTCCAGTGGCCAGACCGCGTCATCCGGCCAGAAGGCTTCGGCCCCGGGCATCCCTATCTCCATGAAGGGAACATCGGGATTGCCGTGTCGGTCATTGAACCCCCTCACCGCATACCGACCGCCGTCCCACCGAGGATCAACATACCATCGGCCGGAGTCGGGGTCCTTGGTCCAGTGGCGGTCGGGGTTGTACTGAAAGACGTTTCCGGCATGGTTCAGGATAATGTCGAGAATCACCCGAATGCCGTGGCTATGGGCGGTCCGGACCAAGTCTTTCAGGTCTATGCGGGTGCCGAAATGGGGGTCGACATCGAGAAAATTCTGAATCCCGTATCCATGGTAGGTCTCCTGAAACGCCACCTGTTTGAAGACCGGGCTGATCCAGACGGCGGTCACCCCGAGACGCTTCAGGTACCCGATTTTGCTTTTCAATCCCCGCAGGGTCCCGCCCACCCACCGGGCCCCGGCTTCTTGCCAGCGATCCCGGCTTTCGGGCGTCTCCATGGCGTTTTCCGCATCCGAGGGCTGAAAACGGGGCGTGGCGCCGCGGGTGACCCAGCCGCCGTCGTTGTCTCGAAAATCTTTCTCCCGTCCGTCGGAAAACCGGTCCAGCATCAGAAAGTAGAGCACCTCATCTTCCCAGGCCGATGGAGAGGGGAAAAACTCCCGGGCGGTCAATGCATCAAAATCGAGTTCTTGCAGACTCCTTTCGACCATGTCACCGTTCCTTGTGGTTGGGATTGGTTATCGGATGTTGTCTGGGGGTTTAGTTCGGGCGTGGGTTCTGAAACTTCGGCAAGCCTAACAATGATGATAATCCATTTACTGGATTTGTCAATCACCATCTTTCATGCACGGGCTTTCTCAAATAGAGCTTATATTCAATGCAATGGATTAAGTGCTTCCAGGAAATCGAATTTTTTGAAATCGGTATCGGCAGTGAAAAGAACCCGTATATCATGCTGAAGAAGGATGGCCGCCAAATGAGCATCCGGAACCAGGTTTCCGCGAATAGGGAGTTTGCCGGAGAGTGTAGAATAAATTTCAAGAAAATTATCTGTTTCCGATAGTGTCCTTACATGGGGCAGTGAGAGAAGTGAGGTGATACTCTGCAACGCTTCTTCCGGTTTCAGCGGATTTGCGAATATACTTGGATGGGTCGAAATGCGCAGAAATGCCATCACGGTAATCCAAGCAATACATAATAGTTCAGGGGTGCTTAATTGTTGTTCCAGAAATGAAACGGCTTGCTGATGCCGCTGATTGGATTTATCCGATGCATAAAGGAGGATATTGACATCGATGGAATAGGTCATTTGGATTCCTTGTCCAGGATCGCATATAGCGCATCTTTATCGGACAGGTCCACTTGTGCATTCATCGATTTGGTTACCCATTTGAATGTCGGCGGCTTTGATGGTGATTTTCGAACCGCCAAGGCCTCGCTCAAGAGTTGGGTGACGATTTTGCCCATTGAACGCTTTTCGCGTTTTTGAATCGCGCGAATCTCTTCCAAAATCGGAGTGTCTATGTCTATTGTGGTTCTGGCCATGATACTTAGACGATAAAAACTTTCGCATCAGATGTCAATTAGGAATTCCGATACCTTTCCTGATAAAGATACTTCGCTGATGTTTTCCTCATATACAACCAGGGCGCCGATGCGCCCTGGTTGATTTAATCGGTTTTCAGGGGGAAAACTTATTTCACCCGCCCTTCCTTCCACGCCTTCAGCAGGTCGTCGTATTTGACCGTCTGCCCCTGGGGTTTTTCATTTTCAAGCTTGGGCTTGGGCGCACCCGGCTGATTCAGCCAGTAGGATTCTTCTCTTTCCGGATTCAGTTTGGGGCCGCATTTGGCCTGAACACCGGCTCTTTCCAACCGCTCCAGAATGCGGTCTTGCTCCTGGGCCAGGTTGTCCATGGCGGTATCCACCGTGACCTCTCCGGAGACCGCTTCCCCGATGTTCTGCCACCAGAGCTGGGCCAGTTTGGGGTAGTCGGGGACATTGGTGCCGGTGGGGGTCCAGGCGACCCGGGCCGGGCTGCGGTAGAACTCCACCAGGCCGCCCAGTTTGGGGGCGCGTTCGGTGAAGGATTCATGCCGAATGTCGCTGTCCCGAATCGGGGTCAGGCCGACGTGGGTCTTTTTGAGCGAGGTGGTTTTAGCCACGCAGAACTGGGCATAGAGCCAGGCGGCCTTGCGGCGCTCCACCGGGGTGGACTTCATCAGGGTCCAGGACCCGCAGTCCTGGTATCCCAGCTTCATGCCTTCCTCCCAATAAGGACCGTGAGGGGAGGGGGCCATGCGCCATTTGGGGGTGCCGTCTTCGTTGACGGTGGGGCCGGGGGCGACCATGTCCGGGATGAACGCGGTGTACCAGAAGATCTGCTGGGCCACGTTGCCCTTGGCCAGGAAGGGCAGGTACTGATAGAAATCCATTCCGAGGGCCCCGGGAGGGGCATACAGCCGAAGCCATTCCATGTATTTTCGCAGGGCGTATTTGGCGGCCGGTCCGTTGGCGGCGCCGCCCCGGGCGACGCTGGCGCCAACCGGATGGCAGTCTTCCACCCGAATGCCCCATTCATCCACCGGTTTTCCGTTGGGCAGCCCCTTGTCACCGGCGCCGGCCATGGAGAGCCCCGCCGCTCAGGAAGTACCCGGACACCTCGGGCTCACCGACCGAGCCGAAACCTTCTGGGCCTGCGTCCAATGCACCACCTGTACCAGCGTCTGCCCGGTGGTGGGGGCTTCCGATGATCCGGAAAGCGATCTCGATATGACCCCTCAGCAGATCATGAACCTGATGCGGCTTCAAATGAAGGAATTGGCCCTGGGCGCAAGAATGGTCTGGAACTGCGTCACCTGTTATCAGTGCCAGGAGCACTGCCCGCAGGGCGTCCGGGTGGCCGATGTGCTGTATGAACTGCGCAACCTGGCGGGGGAGCGGATGAAAGCACACCTTCGAAACCCCGACCGGAATGAAAATCGATGAAATACGCCTATTTTCCCGGATGCAAAATCCCCCGCCACCTGCCTGAATACGACCGCACCACCCGCGCGGTCCTGGACCGGCTGGGGGTCCGGCCGGCGGAGATCCGCTTCAATTGCTGCGGGTATCCGATTCGGCAGCAGAGCTTTGAAGCCTCTGTTTTTTCAGCGGCCAGAAACCTGGCCCTGGCCCGGCGAGACCATCTGACCCTTCTCACCCCCTGCAAATGCTGCTACGGCAATCTCAAACATGCCGAATACTGGCTCAAACAGCGCCCGAATCTCCGGATCGACATTACGGATGCCACGCCCTGCGCCCTTCTGAAGTGACCCAGTTCGACCACCCGCTGGCGCCCACCATCTTCGAACGTCTCCTCGCCGCCACCGGCACCACCCCGGTGGACTGGCCCCTGCGGCTGGAATGCTGCGGCAATCCGCTTCAAGGCAAAAACGACCGGCTCTCCCTCAATCTGATGACCCGAAAATTACAGGATGCCCGCCATGCCGGGGCGGATGTGGTGGCCACCGCCTGCACCTACTGCCAATTGCAGTTCAACCGCGTCAAATCGGAAGCGGTGTTTCAGGGGCAAGCCCGGGATTACCCGCCGGCGGTTTTGGTTTCGGTGTTGTTGGGGGTGAGTATGGGGTTGAAGGGAATGGACCCGGACCATTCATTGAGCGGAATGGTCCATTCCTGACCCTCGTTTTCAGAGTCGATTTCCTTAAAGCAATCCCGAATGAGGTGCCGTACCTTCTCTCCCGAAAGCCCTTTTATTCCGGAATAGACCAGTCGAAAAAAACGATCATTGGGTTTGCTCATCGGCTGTTTGCCGGATTCCCAGCGGGAAACGGTAGCGATATCCACCCCCATGATATCAGCGATTTCATTCGCTTTCAGACCAAGATTTTTACGCAAAAACCGGATTTCTTTTCCACTTAGCAGGGATCTTTTCTGAATTAAACAAAACCCGATCAACCGGTGTAAATTCGCCATGGAGGGAATGTGGACGCTTTCTTCACCGCAAGTCGGGCACCTGCAATATTCCACATTATCTAAATAGATATTGTCGAGACCGGACTCTGTGTATTGATGTTTTTCCTTTCGGCAAGCCATCTCGGCTTTTCCGCAGATCATACATTTCATTTTCTTAATCCTTCAGAAGACGGTTACGCATAAAACGAAGTTTTCTTCTTTGCTGAAAACAGTGCAGAAAGTTAAATCCTCTCCATCGATATCGGTGCCGACCACGTTGCCTATTTTGGCGATATCCCTTAAGAAGATTTTGGCTTCATCCGTGTTCATTTGCTGTATTTTCTTTTTGGGTCTTTTTTATTAATGAATCTATCTCCCTATCTTGTCAAGGTGAAACTTGATTTAATGTCAACTTTGAATCAGGATGGCCAGGATGATTAAGGATATTCAGGATAGAGGGAATCTCTGGTAGGGAGGGTATCCTGACTATCCTGATTCCAGGCCTCTTTAATGGATAAAGCCCATGTAAGGTAA
>JBKHDE010000132.1:0-12536 GCA_046541495.1 Desulfococcaceae bacterium | reverse complement strand
TTTTCTCTTTACAATTTGCGGCCGAGGCGTTAGGGAAATCAGAGACTTTTCAGAAGTAGACGATTCCTGTTCATTCAAATGAAAGGAGGTCCCCATGGCAAGAAGAGCCCTTCTGGTCGGCATCAATGATTACCGGGGTATTCGTGATCTCAAGGGGTGCATCAATGATGTGGGCAATATGCGCCACATTTTGAAAAGCTACCTCGGATTTACCAACAACGATATTCGGGTGGTGGTGGATTCCCGGGCCGATAAGCAGGGGATCCTCTACCGCCTGGAATACATGGTGAAGGTCGCCCAGCCCGGGGATTTCATGGTGTTTCATTTTTCCGGCCACGGCTCCCAAATCCTGGATCGGAGCGGGGATGAACTCGAAGACCGCCTGGATGAACTGCTCTGCCCCTGGGATATGGACTGGGATGACGGGTTCATTCTGGACGACGACCTGGACCGGATATTCAAAAACATCCCCGAGGGCGCTTTTCTGGAGGTCTTTCTGGATTGCTGCCACTCCGGAACCGCTACCCGGGGAGGGGACCTTTTCTGCGGTGAAGACATCGGCCTCGAATCCGAACCCACCGCCCGATTTTTTCCGCCGCCGCCCGATATCGCCTTTCGATTCGAGGGGGAGACCGGGGCCCTCGGTCCCACCCGGGGGTTCCGGACCATGAACCGGTCCGGGGTGCGGCGAAGCACCGCCAGCCATATTCTCTGGTCCGGATGCCGTTCCGACCAGACCTCGGCGGACGCCTACATCAACGGCGGGTACAACGGCGCCTTCACCTATTTTTTCTGCAAACACATGCGGGAAACCGGGGGCAATATCACCCGCCGGAATCTCTTGACGCGGATTCGGGATTCCCTCCGGTACAACGGATATTCACAGACCCCTCAGCTGGAGTGCATGGATGAATCCGCCTATGAACACCATCCGCTTCAGTGGGTGCCGCCCGAGGAAAAACGGCGGTATCTCTACCTGAGCACCCCCTACATGCGCGGGGAGGATGTTCGGCAGGTTCAAAGCGCCCTGGCCGGGGCGGGGTATGCCGTCGGCATCGACGGCGTCTTCGGTCCCCACACCCGGGAGGTGGTCAAGCAGTACCAGCGGGAGAACGGAATGACCGAAGACGGTATCGTCGGCCCCTCGGTTTACAAGTCGCTTCTGGGAGACTGAACCATCAGAGAAGACCGAGATCCCGAAGCCCGTTTCTGAAGAAAAGAACGGCAAATCCGAACAAAATGACCCCCAGGCCGCGGATCGCCAGCACGTAATAATCGCTCTTCAGAAAGGACCTCGATTTTCCGACCGCCAGAGCGATCAATACCTTGGACCCCACCAAAAGGAGGTAGAAAACGGACACAAAGACGATTGCGCCGGCGGGGTGGTCGCCCATGGCTTTAAGGAGGATGGGCGCCCCGATGGAGAGCCAGAACAGGTAGGGGGCGGGGTTCAAAAGATTGGCCGCCACCCCCTTGCGAAGGGAATGGGGCGGAACCGACGAGAGTTCCACCTCCGCCCCTTTGAATCGGATCGATTCGTACCCGAGATAGGCGATGAAAAGGCTGCCGCCCAGAGAAATCGCCCCCAGCAGCGGCAGCACCTCGCTCAATCGGGACAACACCAGAATGATGAACAGGATGATCGGAATGTCGGTGAACAGAGGCGACAGCGCCACCTTGATTCCTTCGGCGGCATTGTATTTGAGGGTTTCCGAAATTACCAGCATCAGGATCGGGCCCGGCGACAGGCCCGCGCTCAACCCGAAAACGACGCCGGAAATCAGATAGCTGTAATCCATGATGCTGGGCCCTGTAAGTTTGTTTGAAGCCGAAACAGGGCCATCTCGTATCACAGCAATGCGGGGTAAACAAGGACGGGATGAAGATAAAATCCGTTTCTGACGGCCGAATCGGCAATGAAAATCGTAAGGTCCGAAAAGCCGAGGCCGCGTTTATCCCTCGAATTCGGCTTCAATGCAGCCGATCACCTTCTCCAGATTTTCTTCAATAAAATCGAGTTCCCTTCGGCCTTTTTCAAGGTCCCCTTTTCTTAGATAATGTTCCGCTTCCCGGGCGGCGGTTGCCAGGGCTCTGGTTCGAATCGCCCCGAGCATGCTCACCATGGAGTGGGCCGCTTTGGCCGCAGCCGGAAGATCTTCGGCGGCCAACGCCTTTTTCGCTTGGGCCATCCGCAGGGGGGCCTCGGTCAGAAGACCTTCCAGCATGCCTTTGAGAAAGGACGGATCATTTCGGTATTGATCCATGTACCGTCGAATGTCCTCTGACGGGTCCGACAAGGCGTTCGACCGGTCATTCGAGCCGGAATGATATGAAGGCGGAACCGGTTTTCCAGCGGAACCGTTTTTTGCAGGCATTGGGGTTTCTGTGGGTTTTTGAGCGTTTTGGCGGGTTACAGCCGCCGCCATGGCGCGACCCAGTTCGGCCATGTCCACCGGTTTGGTGACATAGTCGTCCATTCCGGCCGCCAGTATCTTTTCCCGATCCCCTTTCATGGCATAGGCGGTCAGGGCGATGATGGGGCAATTCGCATCAAAACGGCCGTTTTCATTCCGCCGGATTCGGCGGGCGGTTTCCACCCCGTCCATCAGCGGCATCTGGATATCCATCAGGATGATATCGAAGGTCGTTTCGGCCAGGGTTTGTAAGACCGCCTGTCCGTCTGCCACCGCCGTCACCCGGTGGCCCTCTTTTTCCAGGAAATGGACCAGGGCCGTGCGGTTGAGTAGATCATCTTCGGCCAGAAGGATGTTCAACGGTCCTGAATTTTCCGGGCTCGTCGAGGCCCCCTCATTCAGGGGCGCTTCCGCGGAAACCGTTTCTCTTGCTTCGGACTCTTGAAATTCAACAGTGAAGTAGAAGGTGGACCCCTGTCCCGGGCTGCTTTCCACGTGGATTTTTCCGCCCATCATCCGGATAATCTTCTGGGAAATGGCCAACCCGAGGCCGGTTCCGGAAAACTGTTTGGCATAGGAACTGTCAAGTTGGGAGAATGCCTGAAAGAGTTTGGGAATGTCTTCTTCGGGGATTCCGATGCCGGTATCGCTGACAAAAAACCGAAGCTTCGGGTTTCGGGTTCCGTTCACCCGTTCAACTTCCAGTCGAATCTCTCCGGCCCGGGTGAACTTGACGGCATTGCCGATGAGGTTGAGGAATACCTGCTCCAAACGGTCCGGATCACCCCGAAGCTGTTCGGGTGCGGCAGGATCAATACGAACATGAAACCCCAACCCTTTATTGCGGATGTCCAGGGAAAAAAACCGCCTCAATCTTTCGATGACTTCTCTGAGCTTGAAATCGGTGTCGAACAATTGAAATTTTCGGGCCTCGATTTTTGAAAAATCGAGGGTTTCACTGATCAGGGTCAGAAGCGATTCGGCCGACTGTTTCATGAGGGTCAAATGTTCCCGAACGACGTCATCCGTTTCCCGGTTCAGGAGCATTTCAACGGCCCCGAGAATACCGCTGATGGGGGTTCGAATCTCATGGCTCATATTGGCCAGAAATTCGCTTTTGGCGCGACTGGCATCCTCGGCCTGAATTTTGGCCTGAATGATCTCCTCCTCCATTCGCTTGCGCTGAGTGATATCCACATGGGTGCCGACCATTCGCAGGGGACGCCCTTCGGGGTCTCGTTCGGCCACCTTTCCCCGGCTCAACATCCATTTCCAATCTCCGTTTTGAGCCTGAATCCGGTACTCCGATTTATACTGGTCGGTTTTTCCGGTTAGGTGGTTCTCCAGTTGGGATATGACGAATTCCCGGTCCTCCGGGTGCAGCAGGGCTTTCCACGCGGCATACACCTGCCCGGATTGGTTTCCTCCACTCCCGAGCATTTCAAGCGCTCGGTCATGGCCCCTCACAATGTCTTCGGTGAGGTTCCATTCCCAGATGCTGTCGGTGGTCGCCTCCAGCGCCAGTTTGATTTTTTCACGATACTTTTCAATCTCCGACTCGATCTGCTTTTCCCGGGTCACGTCCCGACCCGAGCCCACGGTACCGATCATGACCCCCTCCTGGTTGTAGAGCGGGGCTTTGTGGACATCCAGATAAAGGTATTCTCCCCGCACATATCCTTCTTCAAGAAAACGGCCCGGTGTCTTTTTCCGTTTGGTGATTTCATCCGAATTGACGCAAATTTCGCCGAAGGTATGCTTGTGCCCCAGGCTTCGTTCTTCTTCGGCGAAAAAGAGATCGGTGTTTCCGATCGCCTCCTCCGGGGTTCCGCACATGATCAGCCGATCGCAGATGGCCTGATTGGCGAACAGATATCGGTCCTTCATATCTTTGGCCCAGATCATGTCCGGCACATTGTCGGTAACGAGCCGCATCAGATTGTAGAGGTCATGGTATCGTTTTTCGCTCTCTTTTAAAGCCTCTTCGGCCCTCTTCCGAGCCAGCACATTGGAAATCATTTCGCCGATGACTTTAAGAAGGCTGATATCTTCTTGAGCCCATTCGCTTTTTTCATGTAAAACGCTGAAACCGAACAGCCCGCCCACGGACCCGTTCAGGAGAAACGGCACCGCAAAACAGGATTTGACCCCCAGGGCTTTCCAGCGGGTCCGATCGGCGGCGGCCGCATCCGGCAGATCCGACAGCCGGGCCACGCAGATCGGGTCGAGATTCCTGAGCCGGTTCAAGGCCCAGGAAGACAGTTCCACCGCGCCTTTCCCGGAATCAACCGGTTGCGGCGATGCATCTTCGGAACACCATTGATGCATAGGTACCACTCGCGTTTTACCGGGGTCGAGTCGACAGATGAAACAGTGGTCCGCATTGAAGAACTTGGCGAGGGCCTCCAGGGCGGTATTCAGGGCCTGGTCCAGGGCCTCGGTCGGAATGGTTATGAAAGAGGTGGACAGGGTCGAGATCAGTTCCTCCGCCACCAACCGGCGGCAGAGCCCGGCCTGGGCCCTGCGACGTTCCGTCACATCATGAATGACCGCAAAGAGATATTGTTTTTCATCGATTTCCACAGGGGAGGCATGAACCTCCACCGAGCGGATTTCTCCGTTTGCCAGGCGATTCCGATACACCCGGCACTTTCGCTTGCCGGACAAGGCCGTCCGCATTTCCCTGGGCACCTGCTCCGGCGGCAATAAACAGAGATCGCACATGTTCATGAGAGAGAGGGCATCGATATCATATCCATAGAAATCCGATGCAGAATAGTTGGCCCGGATGATGTCTCCGGTCTCGGGGTCGATCAGAAGCATGGGCGCGCTGTGCATTTCGAACATCTTGCGAAACCGGGCTTCACTTTCTTTCAACCGCTGACGGGTCAGCTTCTTGTCGAGAGCATCTTCAATCGAGACCTTCAGCAGACTCATCTTCAGGGGTTTGGTAAAAAAATTGTTCGCCCCCAGGCGAAGGGCTTCCACCGCGCAGTCGAGATCGCCATAGGCGGTGATCACGATGGTCTGAAGGTCTTCCTGAATGTCCCGGGCCTTTTTCATCAGTTCGATCCCGTCGATACCCGGCAGGCGGATGTCGGTGACCATGACGTCGAAAGGGGTGTCCGTCAGCACCGACAGTGCATCGGCGGCGGAATTGGCGGTGACGACGTGGCCCGAATCCCGATTCAGGTAGGTTTTGATCATTTCACATACGCTGACTTCGTCGTCCACCACCAGCACCCTGGGATTATGGTTGTCGGTCATCGGTTTCACTGTGGTTTTAGAGGTTCGCGGCTGAAGGCCGATCCGGATTCGGAGATCCCCTGATCGGTGTTTTTCGAATATATTTTTTGGGAAATAACCCGGTCGATGGTTTGATGGAGTTCCTTCATATCCACCGGCTTGGACAGGTAACCGTCCATGCCGGCCTGAAGGATTCGTTCCCGGTCTCCTTCCATGGCGAATGCGGTGAGGGCGATGATGGGGATGCGGGCGTCGAATCGTCCGTTTTTTTCATTCCGGATGCGACGGGTGGCTTCCAGGCCGTCCATTTCCGGCATTTGAACATCCATCAGAATCAGATCAAAAGTCTTGTTCCGTACTAGAGTTTCAAGCGCTTCCCGTCCGTCGGAGACGCCGGTGACCTGATGACCGGCGGTGGTGAGCAGCTTCTGAAGAGACATTCGATTCAGCCGTTCGTCTTCGGCCAGGAGGATATTCAGGGCGCGGGGGGCCAGAATATTCTCTTCCCTTCGGCACTCGGCTTCGGCGTCATAGGGGCAGGCCTCAAAGACCTCGAAACGGAGTTGAAAAAAGAAGGTCGACCCCTCCCCTTCCCTGCTTTCCACTCCTATCTCTCCGCCCATCAGCTCCACCAGCCGTTTTGAAATCGCCAGCCCCAGACCGGTGCCGGGATGCTTTTTGGGATATGCGCTCTCCACCTGGGAGAAACTCTGGAACAGAAGAGAGCGTTTGTCCTCGGGAATGCCGATGCCGGTATCGGTCACGGAAAACCGAAGGGTCAGGGGGGCTTTTTCCGAGACCGGTTCAACGGTGACGGTAACCCCGCCCTGTTCGGTGAATTTGATCGCATTTCCCACCAGGTTTTTGAGCACCTGGGACACTCGGGCCTCGTCACCGATGATCAGATCCGGAAGTGTCGAGGGAAGAATCACTTCAAAGGACAATCCTTTTTGATCCGCCTGGACCTGGTGAAAGCGACGAACCGATTCCATCAGGTCCCGGGGATTGAACACTTCCTTCCGAATATCGAGTTTGCCGGCCTCCACTTTGGAGAAATCGAGAATGTCGTTGATGATGTTCAGAAGCGATTGGGCTGAATCCTGGATCAGGCTCAGCTTTTTTCGAAGTCCTGAGTCTTCGTTTTCCGACACCAGTACCTGGGACAGCAGCATAATACCGCCGATCGGGTTTCGAATTTCATGGCTCATATTGGCCAGAAACTCGCTCTTGGCGCGGTTGGCTTCTTCGGCCTGCAGTTTTGCGCTCACCAGGTCTTCCTCGATCATTTTCATGTCGGTGATATCGGTGGCCAGGCCGGTGATGCGGTAGATGGTTCCGGTCTCGTCCCGAATGGGAAGCACCCGGTCCCGAATCCAGCGCAGCCTGCCGTCGGGACGAATGATCCGGTATTCTTTGGATCCGAACGCTTTCCCCTGAACATAGCTTTCAATCTTTTGTGCGATATTCGATCGGTCCTCGGGATGGATGTTCTCCAGAAAGGATCGGGGGTTCTCGTAAATGGATGCCAGGGGACGGCCCCACATTTTTTCATAGGCGGGATTGATATAGATGGTTTCGGTGAACTGCGGGTCATACATAAAGAAAACGGTATCGATATTGTCCGCCAACTGTCGAAAACGCTCCTCGCTTTGCACTAGAGCGAATTCGGCTTTTTTTCTGAGAATGAAATTCCCGAGAATATCGCCGGTCATGCTGAGGAAACCGACATCTTCCGGGGTCCAGCTGACGGACCGCCGCTCCGAAGTCACCGTCATGGAGCCGATCAGCGCTCCCTCATGCAGCAGCGGGATCGACAATACCGACCGAATTCCCCACTGGGTCCACAACCGCTTTTCGGATTCCGCTTCGGCGGGCAGTTCCTCCACCTCGGGGATTTGCAGAATGTCCGGTTTTTTCAGCTGTTCAAGAAACCAGTGGAAGGATTCCACGGCCACATCCTTCAACCGTTCGCTGCTGGGGAGCACCCCCTTGCCGGTCCATTCGTAAACCCGATCGATTCTGGTGCGGTTTTCATTGAAAAAGATCATGAATGCCCGGTCGGCCTGAGTGAAATCGCCGATGGTATTCAGAGACCGCTGAATTTTTTCCTCGACCGGCTCATCGGTAAGGTGGAGAAGATCGGTTGAGATTCCCGCCACCCGCCTTTCCATTTCCAGCCGGTTGTGGAGAAGGCCTTCTACACTTCGGCGAAGCCGAATCTCGGTTTGCAATTCATCGATCTTTTGATTGAGGGTTTCCCGGGCGCCGATCAGGTTGTCGGCCATTCGGTTCAGGGTGCGGGATAGCAGCCCGATCTCGTCATAGGAGGTGATCTTGGATCGGGCCTGCAAATCGCCTTCGCCGATGCTGCTGGCCATCTGGATGAGATGGGTCACCGGGCTGCTGACGGCTCGGGCCAGATAAAAGGACAACAGAATCAGGCCCAGGAAAAACAGGAATCCGATGAGCAGAAGCCAGTTTCGAAGGTTGTGAATGGGAGCGAAGGCCTCCGCGGCGTCCCTTTTTACCACCAACCCCCAATTGGTGAGGTCGATATATTTGGTGCAGGCGACTACCGGTTTTCCCCGGTAATCCACCGCATCTGGCAAAATTCGTTCCTTTTGCGATAGGGCATAAAAAATCGGGGTCGGGGTTTTTTCCATGATCTCCCGGTCGATCCGGTTGGTCGATCCGAATCGCGGCGGATTCAAAAACAGGGCGTCTCCGTCCGGAGCCCGCTTCACCAAAAGCACATCCCCGGTCTCCCCCAAAGCGGTGTAACTGATCAAAATGGGAAAAATCTTTTTGATATCGATATCGATCAGGACTACCCCGATCAGCCGTTCTCGGTAAAACAGCGGGCCGGAAAGATAGCCGAACAGACTCGGGCCGTTTTCCAGATAAAAGAAATCGGCGGCGCCTTTCTGTTTTCCCCGGGTGAAGCTGTTGGTTTGGGAAACGTCCTCACCGATGTATTCCGGATTGGTGGATGCGATGATGATGCCACCTATGGACAGAATGCTGATTTCCTTGAACGCGCCGGTGGAATCCCGCGCATCATTCAGAATCCGTTCCATCCTTTCCAGTTCGGCGGGATCGGAATTTTGAAGGTATCGAGCGAGGCTGATGCGCAGCTGGGTCCTGCTGGTGACCAGGGACAGCTTGGATAAATTGTTTTGAATGAAATTTTCGACCTTATCTTTTTGAAGAGAGGCGATGGACTCGAGGTGGTCGAGAACCAGCCGGCGGGTGGAGGATTTAACGATCAGATACGAGGAGAACCCCAGCAGAACGAGCGGCGCCAAGGCGATGAGCAGAAAGAGCCATGTCAACTTTTTGTGGATACCCATGAACTTGGCTTCGGATTTAATCAAATAGGATCATCAAAAACGGGTTTTTACCGAGTCCTCTATTCTATCCGGTTACCCGGGGAAGGGGTATCGAGGATTTCCTGATTTTTTCCTCAAAGAATGGCGACCACGGAATGGTCTCTTCATCCCGATGAAAGGTTCGCATGTACAGGAATCAGACCGAAATGATGCGCTTTTTCACCGCCAGTTTGATCAGGTCGCTCAGGGAATGGAGGCCCAATTTTCGCATGACCGCATACTTGTGGGTTTCCACCGTGCTGGTGCTGATGAACAGGTGTTTTGAAATGGATTTGACCGTTTCCCCTTCCGCCAGAAGTTGAAAAATTTCCCGCTCCCGAAGACTCAGGGTGTCGAAGGGATCTTTTTGGACCTCTCCTTTCTCCAGCCGGTTTACATAGTCCACGAACACGGCGGGCGCCCGGGAACTGAAATAGGTGTTGCCCTTACTCACCGTTTTAATGGCCATCACCAGATCCGAAATCGGGTCCTCTTTGAGCACGAATCCGGAAATGCCCGCCTTGAAAAGATCGATGATCAATTCCCTGTCGGCGTTCATGGTATAGATGATAATGCGGATTTCCGGTGAAGTCTTGCGAATCTGAAGAGTGGCGTCGATGCCGTTCAGCCCGGGCATGGCGATGTCCATGACCACGATGTCGGGTTGAAGGGCGGTTGCCATTTTGACCGCCTCCCGGCCGTTCAGGGCCCGGCCGACGAGTGCAAGATCGGAATGGGTTTCCAGAATGCTTTTGATGCCTTCGATGACGATTTCGTGATCTTCGGCGATCAAAATCCGTTTTTTGGGCATGGGTAGTTCTCCATTGAGAGTGGAGGCTTTGAACCGGATCGCCCTAATCGATCGGGATTCGTGCCAGAATCAGCGTTCCCCGCCCCTTCTGTGATTCAATAAAAAAATCTCCGCCGGCCTGAACCGCCCGCTCCCGCATAATAACCAACCCCAGGGGTTTGGCGGTGCTTTGATCGGCCAGCACTTTTTCAGGACAAAACCCGGTGCCGCTGTCTTCGATGCTCAACACGATCTCCCCGCCTTTTCGAATGAGGGAGATGTGAAGCGTGGGGGTGTCGGCATGTTTGACGGCGTTGTTCACCGCTTCTTGGATAATCCGGTAGAGAGCCAGTTCTTTTTCTTCATTAAAATGTACGGGAGGGGTATCGCTGAAAAATTCGATTCGAATGTCGGTTTCGTCTTGGATGTCATGGAACAGTTCCCTGAGCGCGGGAAGCAGGCCCAGAGAGTCGAGCAGAGAGGGCCGCAAACCGTGGGAGAGATTTTTGATATCGGTAATCGCCTGGACGGCCCGGTTTCGGGCCGATTGAATTCGATCGGTCCATTCCGGCGGAACTTCGGCTGAATCGGCCGAGCACAGGAGCAATTCAAGATTTATTTTGAGAGAAGTCAGGGCCTGGCCGACCTGGTCGTGGAGTTCCCGGGCGATCTGCCGACGGTCCATTTCCAGCAGTTCGATCAGTCGTTTGGAAAGAGCGGTTCTCCGCTCACATTCGGTCACCATGCGCTGATGGGTCTGCTGCAGGGTCCGGTTCAGGTTTTCGAGTTCATCCGTTCGCTGTCGCACCTTCTGTTCCAGATCGGCATTGGCTTCCACCAGGGCCTGCTCCGCTTCCAGAATCTGTTTTTTCAGGCGGGAATGGTCGAGGCACCGGTCGATTCGAAACCAGAGTTCTTCCAGATCGCAGGATTTCAGAATAAAATCGTCGGCATGAAGCCGAAGCGCCTTGACGGCCGCGGAAAGATCTCCGTATCCGGTAAAAATGATGACCTGGGTGACCGGATGGATCGCCTTGGCTGTTTGCAGGACCTCAAATCCGTCCACCGATTCCATTTTGAGGTCGGTAATGACCAGATCGAACCGACGCCGCGCCAGCAAGTTCATGGCCGAGGCCCCGTTTTCGGCGGTTCGCACCCGGTAGTCCGAACGCTGGAGGTCCTTGACCATCTGCTTGAGAAAAAAGGAATCGTCGTCGACCAGCAGAATCTCATGCATCGCACCCCTCCTTTCTCAGGTTGAAAACAGAACACTCCGGTTCGAAAAAAGATGTCGTCCCCGGCGAGGCATCCCGGGAAAAATGAAATCCATTTTACCATAAGAAGGCGACGGCACCAAATCAGTTTGGAGCGGTAGCGGAAAAGATAACAAGGAATTTTTCACAAAAGGAGGGCTGTTGAAAAATGGGAGGCCCCGCCCGGCAACGGGCAGGCACGGGGGCCTGCCCGTTTACCGGTAGCGGAATTTCGGGTGAGGTGCTTATCTCAGGAGGCTTTTCTGCTGTATTCCTCCAGCGGTACGCTGGTGGGTACACCCTCATAAGGGGTTCGTCTTTTGATTCGAGTGGTATGGGCTTCACGCATCCGCTTCAGCACATCGATCGCCTCTTTCTGGCCCTGGTACATTCGGCACATGTCGATGGCCATACCGGCTACCTGGGCCAGGGCCTGGACAAAATTGACGTCGTCCAGGGTAAAATCCCAGTGTTCGGCGGTGTAGACCCGAAGGGCCCCGAGCAGGCGCCCGCCCACCATGATGGGCACCGACAGAATGGAAACGATTCCTTCTTTTTGGGCCGCTTCCGGATACTGAAGTCTCGGGTCGTCGGATACGTCGTAAATGGCCACCGGCCCTTCCTTGAGGGATTCGGAAATCGACTGCATGGCGCTGAGAGGGCCCTTATTGAGGTATTCATCGCTCAGCCCGTAAGAGGCGGCGACCTCCAGCTCCTGGGATTTCTTGTTGATGAGAAACAGGGTGCATCCCTTGACATCCAAAGCCGTTTTGATGCCCTCCACGGTCATCAGAACCACCTCTTCCGGATCTTTGGAGTGGGAGATGGCTTTGGTGATGCGGATAAAGGTTTCATAGTTGATCAATTGCTTCTTCATGGACGTCCTCCCTTCTTTATCGGGTTGATAAAATAGGTGCCGGCGGTAAATTTCCATCTTTTCCAATGCTTCCGGCAGCGTTACCGGAACCGCCGGAAGCATTGTGGATAGAATTTCAACCTCATCATGGCCTCCTGATCGGGTGAATATGTTAAACGATCCTGAAACGGAAACGCCATATTGTTCAGGCGGCGGCAAAAGGGAGTATGGATGCGAGAGGTCGCGGAAGCGGTCGAAAGAAGGAGATTCAAGAAGTCGCAAGGAACAAGAGCACCGCAAGTATTCGGCAGCATCGGCTCTGGTTCACTTCAGAAACCGGGGCAAGAAGAACGCGCCGGTTTCGGTGAATCGCTTTATCCGTAAATCCTTATTGTAACTTTATACAAAAAATTTGGAAAATTCAATAAAAAAAATACAATTCATTCTTATTCACGAACCCATTCCCAGGCCGCCTTCATTTCGGTGTTGTCGAAATACCGGGTATCGATGCCGCCGAAAAGCCCGAAAAGCGCCACCCAGGTGTTTTTCCATGTGCGGTCGCCGACCACCGCCATCCGCTCAATATGGTCGGCATGGATTTTGGCGAAC
>JBKHDE010000131.1:0-12765 GCA_046541495.1 Desulfococcaceae bacterium | reverse complement strand
CCCATCACCGAATCTGCCCGCTCGAAGTCGTCGTAACCGGCACCGGCAGTTCCCCGCGCTGGACCCATTTCAGCATCAGCCGCAGGGTCACCGTTGATGCCATATTCCCGAGCCCCAGGCCGACGGCTCCGATCAGATTTCCGCTGATCCCCAAGGCCAGAGAAATGCCTCCCGCCATGACCACGGTAGACATGAACGCCGCCTGACCGGCGATGACGGTCATCGGTTTTCGGGCCAGGGCGGCCAGCCCTTCTCCCTGGGCGCGGAAGGCCACGAACAGCGGATAGACCACCAGACTCAGGGCGGTGATTCGTACCAGTCCGATATCCACCGCCGGCAGGTTCTGCAGGCGGATATAGTAGAATTCAGCGAAACCCGGCAGAATGAAGATCAGGGGCAGCAGTCCCATGACAAGACCTGCATATGCCGAAAACCGCAGTGTCTGGTCCCGGTCCGCCCCGGCGGAGGCAAAGGAGATTACCACCTCCTGAACCCGCGTGGCCCCGAAGGCCACCGGTGTCGCCAGTCCCAGCGCGAGATAGTAGACCGGCAGCATCCGTTCGGGATGGGCGGCCCGGGCGATGAAGGCCCCGAGAATGATTGCCGATAGGGACAGAAGATACCCGCTGACCGAAAGCGGCAGGTTGAACAGGAATATGTCGCGTTTTTTCGGAACCGGACTTTCCGCGGGTTTCAGTTCCCGGAGGGAGGGACCGGCAAGGACCCGGGACAGGATCACCTCCACCGCCACCGGAATGCTGAGGCAGACCACGGCCCAGAGCGGACCGACCAGGCCGGCGTAGCTGAAGAGCGGCGCCAGGGCCGCGGTAATGGCGATCCGGAACAGGGTCGCCGTACTGGCGCGGGTGGTCCGCCGTGCGTTGTACATGGCGACCTGATAGGGAATCCGCAGAAAAAAGAGAAACTGAAGCGGCGCACTGGCCAGCAGGGTAATCCGGGCCGGGATTTCAATGGACGGCGGCAGCCCGATGATCCGCCCGAAGAGCAGATGGGCCGGGAAGGGAATGCCGACCACCGCCTGGACGGCCACCACCATCAGGGCGAGGAGCAGGGTCACCCGGTAGAACTGCCGGTATCCTTCCCGGCTCTGCCCGTAGACCATTCCGGTGGCGATCAGTCCGAAACCGAAGGTGCCGAGCATGAACATCACCGTATTGGCCTGGGCCAGTCCGGCGAGATTCAGGGGCCCGCCCGGTCCTCGGGAAGCGACCATGGCCACCAGGGGATAGGTGAGCCCCTGGGATGCGGATTGAAGTGCCAGAGGGGCGAAAAACCGGGTGAAGGCCTTGGAAGAGGGCTCCGGTGTTTGCGGTTTCATGAGAAATCCGAGGTCCGCTCATTTCCATCCCAAGAGATCATGGGCGGATATTCGCAGCTAAATAGCACCATTGACTCGACTGCCTTCATCTATTTCCGGCAAAAATAATGAAAATTAAACGGATCGTCGGGGATCTCCAGAACCTCAACCTCTGAAAATCCCGCCGTGTTCAGCATCTCCATTGCCTTTTCACGCCCCCACATCATCCCCAGTCCCGGGCCGCCGTCCACCCGGCCCACCGGCATGCAGTGCATCAGGCTGACGGTGTAGAGAAAAGGTCCCATGGGGTGATCCATGTTGTCCGCCAGGTCGGTGCCGGCGGCGATGTCGATCATCGAAAACCATCCACCCGGCTTCAGGATATGGTGCACCCCTTTCAGCGCCTCCAGAGGCCGGTTTTGGTCGTGGATCGCATCGAAGGCGGTCACGTAGTCAAACCCCGCCTGGGTGGTTTCGTCTTCCATCAGTTTGGCCGCATCCCGATTGAGGAAGGAAACATTGGGCAGGTTTCGATCCGCTGCCGCATTCCGGGCGATGGACAGGGCTTCTTCGGAAATATCGAAGCCGACGAATTCGCTTTTCGGAAACGCCTCGGCCATGAGGATCGGGGCGAGCCCTTCCCCGCATCCCAGATCGCAGACGCGGATGCCCTTCCGAAGACGCGCGACCAAATCGCCGTCCTTGACGCTGGGCAGAAAGGTATCCACCAACACCTGCCGGTGCTTCGCATCGGCCAGTTCGGTCATAAATGCTTGAAATTCGGGATAGTGATCGTAAGTGATCCCTTCTCCGGTTTGGAACCCCTGAAGGACCGGCTTCATGGCACAGGCGGTGAGCAGGGGGATCTCCTGGGTGTACACTCCGATATTGCTGTTTCCGGCTCGGCGGGTGATCAGATCGCCGTGGGCCTCGGGCAGAAAAAACAGGTCTTCGCCGTCTCTTCCGGAGGTCAGTTCGACCACGTCGCCCGCGGCCATGATCCCGAGCCATTCTTTGACATAACGCGGGTCCAGTTTCGCTGCATGGGCGATCCCCTTTACCGGTTGCGGGTTATCGAAGGTGTCCATGACATCGAACAGCCGGGTTTTATATCCGATGGCCATGGCCAGATTCAGGGCGCCGAAATTGAGGATGTCTGTCATTTTTTTGGAGAAAGCTTCTTTTTTGGATGACTTGTCTGGGCTCATGATTTTCTCCCGGTGTTGAGGGGGTTATTTCAAGTGATCACCGAGAGGGAATAAAATACATCCCGAGGGAGAAGGCAATATCTTTTCCGGCGGCAAAGGATTGCGACGAGGTGTTGTCTTTTCAGAGAAATCGGCTTATTCTGGTTATCTTTGAAGAAGCTGTTGGATGTGGTGTTCGCGTGATGGCACCATATGAAAAAAATTGGTAATTGGGAAAATGGGGATGACGGCCGCAGAAAAATCGGGACATACCACGGGAACGGATACACCTTTCGCTGAAACGGATACAAGGATTCGGGAAGCGCTTTTAGACCATCAGACCCGACCGACTCCGGAGCGGATTGATGCCTTGTGGGAATTTAAACGGTCGGAGATAAACCGAAATAATTTGGACCGGGCCTTTGCTGCGTGTGAATTTGTTTCCATTTCATCGGACCCACTGCAAGCGGGTTTTGATCCCGCCTGCCCGCGTCTGGACGCCGATACCGTTAGGTCTGTATTGGAAGGCAATCCGGAGAATCGCCGCTGGCTTTCTCAGGTAATGAATCGAGAACGGAAGCGATTCGGCCTGACTCTGTCCGAAGATCTGGTAGTCGCAGCGGATCAGCTTCTCACCTATCTGGTTCAGGAGGTTTCCTTCTGGGAGGCGGATGCCTTTCCCCTGGACGCCATGGCGGCGCTTCCCAATCGCTACGGCTGGACCTTTTCCACCGATGCCTGGTCGCTGCGGGAGCAGCTTCGGCGGGAGGCGGGGGTGATTCGGCGGGCCTGGCGGGACCTATGGATGCTGTCGGAAGACGCTCCTCTTTTGGTGATTCTGAACGAAAGCGCCCCAACCGATTACATGACCTGTTCGCTTCCGCCGGGTACCGGGATCTGGAACGGCCGGCCGGAACCGGACGAGCCCCCGGTTCTTCTCTATACCGGACTCAAGATCGCTTCCTCCGAGCATCGGGCTCCGCTGGCGGGAACCCCGGAAGGAGACGGTCTGGAACAGGCTGTGGCGATGGCGCAGAAGTTGCGTCGGCGCCCGGTACTGCTCGATTTTTCTCGACGCCGGTTTCCCCGGTCATTTCTGCGGGTCTGCCGTTTTGCTCGTCAGGCCGGCTGGCGAATCCGTCCGTTCGGAAAAGTCCGCGGCCGCACCCGCACCCGTGAAAAACTGCCGGAGCCCAAATCTCCCCGCGGATTGCCGCCGATTTCGGGTGATTCCGTTTTGTATCTTTACGATCCCTGGCCGATTTCCGATCCTGAGATCGTCCGGAATCTGGATCACCAAACCCGGATCGCTTTTTGTAAATCTCCCCCAACCAAACCCTGGCAGGATGACCGAATCGGCGCCCGCACTGAACTGGAAGCGGATGCGGACGGGGTATACCGCCCGGTGTCCGACCCCTGGGTGGTGCCTGCCCTGGGCGGCTGGGTGCGAACCGATGATCTTTTCAAAAGCCGTCTGGCACGATTTCTTTCTTTCGATCCTTTATGAATTCAAAACGAACAGCCTGTATTTTCGATCTGGACGGCACCCTGGATCATGCGGAGCCGGTGCAGGGCGGCCTTCCCATTCGCGGCCGAACCAGCGATGCCTTTATCGCGCCGAAAACATTGGACCGGCTGGCGGTGCTTTCCCGACAGGCCGATATTTTTATCGCCACCGGCCGCAGTACATCCACCATTGGGGATTTTCGGGCCCATTTCGATGCGGCCGGGATTCGAATCGCCGGTTGGATTCTGGAGCACGGTGCGGTGATATCCGGCAGGGAAGACTGGGCTCGAAGGGTCCTGGAAGGGATCGACCTTTCCGGAATCCGGGATGATATCGAGCGTATCGTTCAAGAAAGAAAATTACCTGTCGATTGCCGGTACTACCGAACGGGACGAGAGGCGACGGTGCTGCTTTCCGGCCGGGGCGCGGTTATGGCCGAGCATCTTCTGGATCTGGCCGCCGGGGTTCTCGACGGCCGGTTTCGGTCCATCGTGGGGGGCCGGAAGATTACCCTTATTCCGCTGAAGGGAGACAAATTCAAGGCTTTTGAGGCCGTTTTCGGGGATACGCATACGCTTGCCTTTGCCGCAGGCGACCAGCCGGACGATTTGACCCTGCTTCAGCAGGCCGCCTTTCCGGTCACATTGGGGAATGCCCCGCCGGTGGTGAAGGACTATGTCCGCCTTCGGGGCGGGGTTGTGGCCGAGGCTGCCGGACATCAGGGCACATTGGAGATGATGGATGCCATTCTGAAGCGGCTGGAATCGGGAGGCGAGCCTCTCCGGATTCCCGGACCCCGCCTTCCGGTGGAGGAGGCCGAGACCTATCGCCCCTCCCGCCGGGTCTATCTCGATCTGCTGTTTGACCGGACCCCCCATCCGACGCAAATTCCTGATCCCGACCTGCTGACGGAATGGTCCCAACGCCTGAACCGGGGCCGCGGGTTGGTCCTGGAAGTTCGAATGCGCGACTGGGGCGGTGAAATCAAACCGCTGCGGGCGTTGCTGAACGCGATGGTTCCATATCTTCCCCATGCGCACTGGCGTCTGGGATTCCGACCCGAGCGGGTCGGGGTGGAAAACCTCCGCCGTTTTTCCCGGATTGCGGATCGGCTGGCTGAATTCGAAGCGCTTCCCGACGGCAGTCCGCGATTTTCCGCACCCGGAGTGCCGGGATCGCCTGCTTTTTCCTCGACCTCGAATGCAACGATTTTTCTCTACGATTACCCGGAGGACCTCGAACCCTGGGCCGCCTTGGCCCTTCCCCGACTGATCACCCGCCATCCTCGGGAGCATCGAACCTGGTTCGCCAATCCCATGCACCTCAAGATCATCGGCGCCTATGAGGGGATTCCGACTGTTGAAAACAATATCGAACGCGAGCCCGGCATCATGATGGCCGCCAATGTCATCGGCCCTACCGATATTGGGATTGTCATTCAGGGATTTCAAAAACTCCGGGATCAGGGGCTTTTAAAGCGGCTCATCATCGCGCCCCGAGTGGTCACCAATCCGGAACGGAATCGGATGATACAGGCGGCGGTGGAGGGAATCGGTGAACGAGCGGTTCTTTTTTCGCAGTTGAATCCGCAGAAACCGCCGCCTCATGTGTTGGTTGTGGATACCTACGGCGATCTGGACCGCCTGTATAAAGGGTGTGCGATCACCTACCTGGGGGGCGGATTCAATCCGCGCAAGCGGGGATTCGATCCCATGGAATCCCTGGTCTGGAAGGTGCCGGTTCTGATGGGGCCGATTTATGATTACAACCGGGTATCGGTGGACGGATTAAAAAAATCGGGTTGGATAACGCTTCTGCCGGACCCCAAGAAAGCGGTGATGGATTTTACGAATATTGCCAAGCGGCTCCTGTTCGATCCGCCGGACCCCCCGGAATTGAATCGATTTGTCGAGGCCCGGCGGCTGGACCCCCTTCGTGTGGCTACGGAAATCATGGCCGATCTATGTGGCGCGACCGGTCCCGGCGACCGGACCAGCCGTGAGTACTGGTTTGCGGAGAACCGATTCTTCGCCCGATCCGCCATTGAGTTGGAAGACCTGACGGGTTGACGCTCTACATATAGCTTTCGTCCGCAAACGGCTCCAGAATTTCACCGGTGGCCGCGGCCAGGTTCTGCCATGCCTGCCGCAAGGACACCAGAGCCTGTGCCAATCGACTCCGGGCCCGAATCAGATTCCGCTGGGCTTCATTGAGCCGAACCAGAGAGGCCTGGCCCGCGTTGTATTCCTTTTCCACCAGATCCCGGTTCTGCCGCACCAGTTTTGCGTTTTCCCGCTGAAGCGTCACCTGCTCCTGGGCAGACTGCAAAGAGGCCAAGGCCTCCCTCACATCCGAGGCCACCGAAATGCGGGTGTCCTGAAGCAGATTTTCAGCCTCGGCCAAGGCGGCACGGGCTTCCCGCAGCCGGGCGAGGTTGTTTCCCCCCTCGAACAGGTTGTAGGAAAAGGTGAGCGCGATCGATCCGCCGAAATCATCCCCTTCATAGCCGAGGTCATCGGCCCGTTCGCCGTCCACGGATCCGGTGAGAGCGATGGAAGGCAGAAACCGGGATTTGGCCACCCCGATGTTCGATTCGGCGCGCAGCCGCTCGAATTTATCCCCGAGCAGGTCGGGGCGGTTTTGATAGGCATACAAAATAAGCGGCTCCGGCTCCGGAAGGGTCAGTTCCGCCGGCTGTTCGTCATCCAGTTCCGCCAGTGCCAGATCGGCCGGAAATTCGGCTTCGGGAATGCCCATGAGGGCGGCCAAACCGTAAAGGGCGATTCGGTAGGATTCCCGGGCCTGCAAGAGCTCGGTCCGGGCCGAGTTGACCTGAACCTCGAAGTTGAGTACATCGCTCAGGGATCCGGTGCCGACCTCCCGCCGGGCCCTGGCGTCCTCGGCCTGGCGTTTGTTGAAGGCTTCGTTGGCGGCGGCGATGGCCATATTTTCCCGGGCCAGCTGGGCATTGTAGTAGCTGTCGGCCACGGCCGACAGAATCAGACGGCGGGCGTCGGCCCGGGCGGCCAGGGTGCCCTGCTCGGCGAATCGGGAGGCGGCGGTGCGAAATTTTCGGGCGAATCCGTCGAACAGCAGCCAGGTGGCGGATAGGCTGGCCCGATAAATGGACACGGTGTCGTCCTGTTCGAGGTCACCGAATTCGGGGATATCCCGGAACTGAAGCTGGTTTTCCGGGGTCCAGACTCGGGCGCCCGAGGCGTCGGCATCCACCGAAGGCCAGTAGGCGGACCGGGCCTGCATCACCCGGGCCCGGGCCTGGCGCACCCGGTCCAGGGCCGCGGCCAGGGACGGGTTGTCGGCTGAGGCGATCCGCTGGGCGGTTTCCAGGTCCAGGACCTTCGGCAATGCCGGCTCGAGGGGATCCGGTTGACCGAATTCACGGTTGATTTCCTGAGCCTCCGCCATCATCGGCATCAGCAGCATACAGATTGTCCACACTTTCAGATATCGAAAACGAAACATGCCTTGAGACTCCAACTGGTGTTTACGGAAGCGGAGGGTGAATCCCCGTCTGCGCCTCCAGTGAATAAAACCCCTTCCCGAGAAAAGCTCGGGAACGCAAAGGTTCAGGTCTTTATCCGGCTGCCGATTTGGAGACCGGCGGGCGTCGGTTCAGAGGGTAGACCTCGGCCGGGGCCGCCGGTTCGGGTTTCGATTCCGCCGGGCCGTGAGCGGCGGCGTACCGCAGCCGGGCCGGTTCCACGTCCGCCGGCGCCGCCCAGGACCCCCGCAGCAGACGATGGGCCAGCCGCCGCAGGTCGTTCAGGATCACCAGCAGGCTCGGGATCAGCACCAGGGTCAGCACGGTGGCGAAAAGCACCCCGGCGGCAAGCGACAGCGCCATGGGGATCAGAAACCGGGCCTGAAGGTCGGTTTCGGTGATCAGAGGCGCCAGGCCGCCCACGGTGCTGAGGGTGGTCAGCACGATGGCCCGAAGTCGCCGGGCCCCGCCGTTTTGAATCGCCTCCAGGAAGTCCATCCCCTCGGCCATGTTTTCGTTGATCCGCTCGATCAGAACGATGGCGTCGTTGACCACCACCCCGGTGAGGGCCACCATCCCGAAAATAGAGAGCAGGGACAGATCATACCCCATGATCAGATGGCCCAGAATGGCGCCGATGATCCCGAAGGGCACCGTGAACAGAATCACGAAGGGCTGCACATACGACCGGAACATGGTGGCGATGATCACGAAGATCCCTACCAGGGCCAGGGGAAACCCGATCAGGAGGCTTGAAAAGGATTCGCGCATCTTCTTCTTTTCGCCCTGAACCGCCACCTGAAGGTCCGGATACTTCTGCGCCAGTTTGGGGAAAAACTCCTCCGCGATTCGGCTCAACACCTCGTTGGCATTGGCCTTATTGGTGTCCACCGCCGCGGAGACCGCCACCCGCCGCAGGCCGTCGGTGCGGGTGATGGTGGAATAGCCGGGCGCGAACGAGATGTTCGCCACCGACAGCAGCGGCACCTCATGACCGCTGGGGGTGCGGATGCGGATCTTTTCAAAATCCGATACCCGGCTGCGTTCGTCGGCGGTGTACCGGACCTTGACCCGAATGTCGTCCCGGCCCCGCTGAAGCCGGACCGCCTCTTCACCGTAATATCCGGCATAGACCTGGCGGGCCAGGGCATCCACGGTCAGGCCCAAAGCCCGGGCCTCGGGTTTCAACTCCAGGCGCAGCTCGTTTTTTCCGGGGGAGAAATCGGAACGAATCTGATAGACCCCGTCGAACTCCCGCAGCCGGTTCCGAAGGTCCTCGCCGGCGGCCAGAATCCGGTCCATGTCGTGGCCCTGAATCCAGATTTCCACCGGTGCGCCCGGAGGGCCTGAAGACATTCCTGCAAAGGTGAGGGATTTGACCCCGGGAATGGGACCGACTTCTTTTTCCCACATCACCTGAATGTCCTTGGAGTGGATGCCCCGTTCTTCGGAGGGCAGCAGCACCGCGTGCATGCCGCCCAGGTGGGGGCCGTCGTCCGGAATCTCTCCCATGGATTGCCCCACCAGGGAGAGGCTGTTGACCAGAAGCGGCTTTCCCGAGGTGGTTTCGGTCCGCTCACTGATTCGCTCCATGGCCGCTTCGATCCGCCGGACCGCCGCTTCGGTCACCTCGGGCGGGGTGCCGCTGGGGAACTCCACGTTGGCGGTGACGATAAACCCGTCTACCTCGGGAAAGACCTCGAACTTGAGGATTCCCCCGCGCATGAACCCGACCGTCAACAGCAGCACGGCCAGGGCGGTGCACAGGGAGACGTACCGCCAGTGGAGGGCCTTGGCCAGAAAAGGCGCGTACACCCGCTCCGCGAACCATTCCAACCCCCGGGCCACCGAGTCATGAATCCGGTCGATCCCGCGTCGGAATCGTCCTTTTCGGGATTCGGCCGCAGGGGCGTTGGGATCGGGCAGATGGCTCAGGTGTGCGGGCAGCAGAATCAGGCACTCCACCAGAGAGATCAGAAGACAGGCGATCACCACCACCGGCAGAATCGAGATGAATTTCCCCATGATCCCGCCGATGTAGGCCAGGGGCAGAAAGGCCACGATGGTGGTGAGTACGGCGGCGATCACCGGCATCCCCACCTCGGAGACTCCCTCTACGGCGGCCTGAAGCGGGCCTTCCCCCCGCCGGCGATGGACGAAAATGGCTTCTCCCACCACAATGGCGTCGTCCACCACGATCCCCAGGACCATGATGAGGCCGAACAGGGAAATCATATTGATGGTCGCCCCCATGGCCCAGAGAATCACCATGCCGCCACCCAGAGAGATCGGTATCCCCATGCCGGCCCAGAAGCTGAGACGAAGATCGAGAAAAAGCCACAGCAGAAAGAAGACCAGGATCAGACCCAGAATGCCGTTTTTGACCAGGAGATCGATCCGGTCCCGAAGCATGTCGGTGGAGTCATAGATCACGGTGATTTCCGCCCCGGGCGGAATCTCTTTGGCGGTCTTTTCGACGAACCGGTGGACCGCTTCGGAGATGGCCAGGGCGTCCTCCTCCTTACTTTTGAGTACATTCAGCATGGCCGAAGGTTGGCCGTTGACCCGGGCGATGATCGGGTCTTGCGTGAACCCGTCGTCGATGGTCGCCAACCGGTCGAGGGTGATGATGTTCCCTTCCGGGCGGGCCAGAACCACGATCTCGGACAACGCTTTGCCGGTGTATTTCCGGCCCACGGTTCGGACCCGAATCTCCTCCCCCTGGGACCGGATGGTGCCGCCGGCCATATTGAGGTTGCTGCGCCGCACGGCGCCGACCACCTGATCGAAAGTGAGCCCGTATTCCTGCAGCCGGGATTCGGAGACCTCGATCCCGATTTCATACTCCCGGGTCCCGAACACCGTGACCTGAGAGACCTCGGGCAGGGCCTGAACCTCATCCTTCATCCGTTCGGCCCATTCCTTGAGCCGCCGGTCCGACATCCGGCCGGAAAGAGCCAGCAGCACCACCGAATCCTTGATTTTCATTTCGGAGATGACCGGGTTTTCCGCATCCGGGGGAAAGGTGGAGACGGCGTTGATTTCGGTCCGGACCTCGTCCAGCACCGTTTCTACCTCATAGCCTTCCCGCACCTCGATCTGAGCGGTGGAGACCCCTTCCCGGGACTGGGTGGTGTATTGCTTCACCCCCTCCATTCCCTCGACGGCCTCCTCGATCTTACGGCTGATCCCTTCCTCCACCTCCTCGGGGTCGGCCCCGGGATAGGGGACGGTGATCGAGACCATATCCAGGGAAAATTCGGGAAACGTTTCCCGCAGCATGAACTTCACGGCCAGAAATCCCGACAGGAAGATCAGCAGCAGCAGGATGTTCGCGAATACCGTATTCCGCGCAAAGGCGGCCAGTATGTTTTTCATGACCGGTTTTCTTCCTCGGGTGTATCGGGGATCTCCAGCAGAGCGTTTTCCAGGGGGTCGACCAGCCGGGTGACGATGACCGGATCACCGGCGGAGAGCCCCTCGGAGATGAAGGCCTCTTCGCCTTCGATTCGGGAGACCCGTACCGGGACGGTTTTAAGGCGGTTTTCATCGGCCACGAAGACGGTGTTTTCAAAGCTCACCGCCCACCGGGGCAGGCGAACCACATTTTCCAGGGTTTTTCCGGGGATTTCCACTTCGCAGAACATCCCTTCCGCCAGGGGCAGGGAGCCGTTCGCATGGGCCGCCGACCGGTCCGCCCGAACCGCCACCGTAAGGGTCCGGGTTTGGGAGTCGAAGTTGACCACCCGGTGGAGCCGGCCGGTCCAGGCATGGCCTTCCCGGTCTTCGGTCCACCGGATCTCCACCGGCACCCGGGCCAGTCCGGAAAACAGGGTCGAATTCGCAGTCTCCCCTTTGGTTTCGAACCGCAGCCATTTTCGGGCGTCCCGGCTGTCCAGCGGCACCCGCAGCTCCAGCACCGAATCATCGGCCAGGGTCACCGCCTTCATCCCGGGGGAGACGTATTGACCTTCTTCAATGGAGACGGTTTTCAGACGTCCGTCAAAGGGAGCCCGAATCTCCACCCGGTCCAGGTGGGTCCGGGTCTTCTCCAGATTGGCCCGGGCCGAATCCAGGGCGGCTTGGTTTTCCCGAATCCTGAGCGGGTACACTTCCAGTTGACGGGCCAGTTGGTCCACGGTGTCCGCGGCCTGGTTGTAGACCTGTTCGGCCTGGTCCACCCCGGATCGGGTGCCCACGCTGTCGCGTTCATACAGGGTCTTGAGGCGCCGATATTCCGCTTCGGCCAGATCCCGGTTCCGCTTCAAAGTTTCCAGCCGCGCTTTGTCCAGGGCGAATTCTTTTTCGATTCGGGCGATGGTGTTTTCCCGCTGGGCCACCTTGGCCTGAGCGTCGCTATCGGCTGCCTGATAATCCCGCGGGTCGATCTTGAAGAGCAGTTCGCCCTGCGGGATGATTTCTCCGGTTTCCAGGCGGGAATGGACTTCGATGACTTTGCCGGAGACTTCCGGGGAGATGTCGACCACATTCAGAGGCCGTGCTTCGGCAAAGCCGGAGATCATCACCTGCACGTCTTCGGCTTCGGCGATCAAGGTTTCCACCTTCAGCGGAATTTCTTCATAGACCGCTTCGGCCGGCGGGGTTTTGAGGCTCGCCAGGGCCACCATGCCCGAAATCCCGGTGGCCAGCACCAGGATGCAGAGCAGAATGCGGGTCGTCATTTTGGTTTTTGATCCGGCTTTTGTTTGAGATTCCATTGGGTTTCACCTGTTTTTATTTCTTTTGTTGTTCCGCCACCACGGTTTTGACATGGGCCAGCACTTCGCACCACTTGCGGGTGGTTTCGGGTCCCAGCTTTTCAACCAGTTCGGTGAATGAGTTGAGAATTTTACTTTCAATATGGGCGATGTCTTCAGCCACATCGGAAGCGATGCGGACCACGACCTTGCGGCGGTCTTCCCGGCTCCGTTCCCGGGTCAGAATGCCCCGCTCCGTCAACCGGTCGACCATGGCGGATGCGGAGGGCGGGGAGACCTGAAGGGTGTCGGCCAGCTGAGTGATCGTGGCTTCGCCGAGAGAGCGAAGCGCCTTGACGGCATGCATCTGCGGAACCGACAATTCATAGAGTTCTTTTTTTTTGCGGCTGCCTGCGGCATGCCCGGCAAAAACTTGAGAGACCCGGTCATGGATCAGTTTCCCGGTCTCCATAATGTATTTGGCCTGGGTGCGGGTGTCTCCGTTGGAGATGTCCTTGAAATCCTTCAAAAATGAAGCCCTCCTAATCTTTAGC
>JBKHDE010000130.1:0-12788 GCA_046541495.1 Desulfococcaceae bacterium | reverse complement strand
AAATCATTCCAGAATGAAAAGCCACAGGAATATCATGACAGTCGGGAACACCTTATTAAAACCCGTGTTTTTCTCGGACTATATCTATCAGTTGATTTCACCCGAGGGCCTGGAAAAACTCGAAAAGGGGTCTATGTGAAAGACCGGCGATTGCCTCTGGGGCTGGCCCCGAATCCGTCTACTGCCGAATAATATCCCCGGTGGAGTCGATCCTGAACGCTTCGGTTTCATCATTCGAGAGAAAAAAGATCACCGAATCGTCCCAATCATGGAAATCCCAGTCTTCATAAATACGAATGTAATAAGCGCCCGCATCGATATCGTCGAAATCCTTGCAGGTGTCATCACCCAAATCGAAGATGTCGTCGAGGGTGAAGGAATCCACCACCCGGTCGTCCGATTCCCGGCGCAATTCCACCAGATAATCTTCATCATCGCCGTTGCAGACCAACACGGCGCCTTCCCCGCTCGCCCCCCCGCCGATGATTCCGATTTCGCCCCCGGAATCGATAATCACCCGGGGATCGAAATCCGGGTCTTCGGGAACCAGAAAAGCCGCTGAAAAACGCTCCACACCGGTCCCCTGCTCATAGGCGACCGCATAATAGGCGCCGACGATGATGTCGTCCTCATCCCGACATCGGGGCGAATCGGTCGATCCGGCGCCCAGAGAAAGCGATACGGCCACCGCATCGTTTTGGACTCGGCGAAGTTCCAGATCATAGGCGACCGCGTCGAAATTGCAAAATTCCACCCGGCCGGTCTCATTTTCGTCATCATCATCATCGTCCAAGCAGCCGGTGAGAACCGGCATTCCGATCAGCAGTGCCATGGCCAGACAGATTCGTATCCCGTTCATTCTGAAAACCCTTTTTTCCATTGGTCATCTCCTTTTATTGAAATGGTGCTATTCAATTCTCCCTTCAGCCGCTCTTTTTTCAACCAAGAATATGACAAATTTCTTCTTCATCTCCAAGAGAAATTATCCATTTCAGAATTTTTCTTTAGATTCCCACCCCGCTTGTGGTATATCTATAGGAGAATCATGGGATATGACCGGGGGGGAGATTGAACGGGATGATTGATGAACCTTACAATTCCGGGAGACCCATGTATTTTCGAAAAAGCAGAGAAGAACTGATGGACATGCTGGAATCCTTGAAAATGGAGTACCAGGTGCTCAAGGGCCGGTGTGCGGAGAGCGAATCCGAAAGAGAACGGCTGGTGCAGGCCCTGGCGGAGGCGGACCACTCTCTGGCCCGGGTCCGGGAAGGCCGGGAAAAGGCGGAGCGGGAAAACCATCGTTTGAATGATCGCTGTCATCGGCTGAATCGGGAAATCGATGATCTGGAATGTAAATTGACGGAATCCCGGGAAAACTCCGGAATGGAGTATGCCCTGTTTGAAAGCTTCGTCGAAAACGCCTCCCAGCGCATCCTGCTGATCGATACCGCCTATTCGGTTCGGTACGTCAATACGGCCGCCCTGGCACTGCTCGGACTCTCCGACGACGGCCCCATCCTGGATCAGCGGTTATTCGATTTTCTGGGAGTCAAAGACACCCTGAAGCTGAAAGAAAGGATCGACCGAACCTTTCTCAAGGGGGCTAAGGAAAAGGTCAAGGATATCACCTTTCATCCCCCGAACGGCAATCCGTCCGTAAAACTCAGGTTTAAAATGTACCGGGTGCGGTACCGGGATAAACCCTCGATCAAACTCGAGCTCAAATAGCAAACGACTACGTCCCGATCCGCGCCCAAATACAAGATTTTACCCATTTGCAGGAAATCCGGTTTGGATTAAAATGCCGGATTAGTTCAGCAATTCGACTCAAAAACTGGGATATACCTGCTCCTGAAGCGCGGGATTGATTTCAGAGGTGCCGCATACCCCATGCCGACCCTGTTCGACAATAGCTGGAGCGCGCTCCTAAGGCCCGGAGATGCGACCAATTTTTTCCTGGAAAGATGCCTCAGGCCGTTCCAATCGGAGGCTCCGGCCTATAGTACGGTAAACGCCTGGTGGATGGCTGAAATCTGCCGAGTGCTCTACCGGCGGGGTCCGGATGAAATCGGCCCGCTGGCCCATCCCGTGACCCGAGGCCACATCCTTAGAAAAGTCAAGTTGAAGGAAGTCCGTTTTATCGACAAAGGGACCGCCCACTGCGCCCTCATCCTGTCGGAAATCGATCCCGACAGGCCGTTCGCGATTCTGGCCTTTCGCGGCACCACCGGGTTCGAGACCTGGTTGTCGAACCTGAATACGTTTCAGGTTCCGTGGATGGGTGAGGGCCTGGTCCACGGCGGGTTCAAAAAAGAGTTTTACAAACTCTGGTACGAAGTGGAAGATCTTCTGTCGGAACTCCGCTACCCGGTATTCTATACCGGACACAGCCTGGGCGGCGCCCTGGCCGTGATGGCCGCCTCCCTTGCGCCCCCCCGGGCGGTCTATACCTTCGGCGCCCCCAAAGCCGGGGATGCGGTGTTCGCCAACTCCCTTCAGCGAATCAGGATCTATCGGCTGATCAACAACCGGGACATCGTCCCCACCGTGCCGCCCTCACAGATCCCCTTCGATTTTTGCCATTGCGGGGAACTGCTGAGCTTTTTCAATAAAAACGGCCACCCCAAAGAAGCGCCTTCCCAACCTGAAGAATCGCCCTCTTTTCCCGGAGCCCTGCGCCAGGTCACCAGTCAGTTGCGCCGCCGTTTGCTGGACCCGCCCGATTTTCTAATCGATCACGCCCCGGTCAACTACACCGCCCATCTAACCGAGGAACTGCTCAAGACGAATGAAGATGTTTAATTCCGGCGGAACCAGCAGGTAGGGATGATTCGACCCGTCCGCCTCTTCGGACAACAGGTTTTCGTATCCCCATTTCACGGCCGCCTCCCGCAGATTCTCCGCCGAACAGCAGGTCAAAGCCGAGGGATGAACCGACGCCAGGGCGGCTGTTTTCCAAGGAATCAACACCCCCATCAGAATCATGAGGGACACCCAAAAGAATACCGTAACCGATTCGATACGGACCGAAACAAACCTCTTCATGCTGAACCTCCTTTGTACAGGGAATTGAAAGTGGTACCCGTATCCATATTTCAGGCGCCTTCGGGAAACAATAGGACGGCGCTCGTATTCTGAATGGAAATTTACCTACTCCGGCGGTAGATATCCCGCCACCCTGCATTCAAGATATCCGCAATCGGCTACAGCCCCGATTTGATCACCAGGTCGGTGATGGGGCCCCTGGATTTATCCCCCTTCAGGACCAGATGGGCGAAAATCCGGTGCCCCTTGAATTTATTCACGATCCAGTTGAGGCCGTTGTTTTCCATATTGAGATAGGGATTGTCCACCTGGTGGATATCCCCCAGGCAGATGCACTTGACCCCTTCCCCCAGTCTGGAGAGCACCGCCCGGCATTCGGCCCGGGACATGTTCTGCATTTCATCGATGATCACCACGGCGTTTTCGATGTTCATGCCTCTGACAAAGGTGAGCGGCAGCAGTTCAAACCGCTTGGGGTTGTAATGGGGCGGAATTTCATTGGCGTCGATGAAGACCCGATTGGCAGGCCGCATCTTATGAAGCTTCATCACCAGATCGAGGATGTACCGGGTATACGGCTCCATTTTTTCGGATACCTTACCGGGAAGATACCCGAGTTTCTGGCCGATTTCGATCATCGGTTTGACCATGTAGATCTTTTCATGGGTTTTCCGCTCCAGAACATGATAGAGGGCGGCGGCCAGGGCCAGGAAACTCTTGCCGTATCCGGCGTCGCTCTGAATGGAGACGACATGAATCTCCGGGTGGGTCATCAATTCAAGGGCCAGGTTCTGGTAGACGTTCCGGGGGGCGACATTCCAGATTTTGTGCTGGTAATCGATCACCTTTTCTCCGTCGGGCGCGAAAAATACCGGCTTGCCCATCTCCCACAGAAAAGAGTTGGCGACCGCCTCTTCCCGGGTCGGCACGAATCCGGTGTAATACTCGGCATCGGTTTTAAAAGGAACCGATTCCTTGTAGGCCTCGCTTTTGATGCCGCGCAGATCGGCCTGAAGCTGAAAAAACCGGTCGTTGGTCACCAGAATCGGTTCATCCAGACCGCTCTGCCGAACCTCTTCCAGGATGAAATTGTCCACCAGATCGGCAAACGGCCGCGCGATCTCGCGGGGCGGAAGGACGGTGAACTGGTCGGGATGGTCGGACAGGGCTTCGATCACCTTGGCCACGATGTGGCCCAGCTTGGGGTTCTTCTTGAATTTGTCGAGTTCCAACAACACATGATAGGGAATGTAGACGTTGTTCTCGTTGCCGTTGCGGAGTTTGAACAGTGCGCCGGGATCTTCCAGGAGAACGTTGGTATCCACCACATAATGCTTGGCGTTTTGCATATCACCTTTCTTGAGAAACGATTAAAATGTGTGCCGTCATCGGCCCGACATGCTGCGGCCCGAAGACGATTCCCCGGATGCCCGTCGGGTATAAATCCATGCCCCCGCCACCGCGGTGAAGGGCGCCACCGTGACCAGCCCGAAACTGCCCACCAGGGTATAGAGCACCTCGGCCGCCACATAGTTGAGGTTGAACAGATTGACCAGGGGAACCCCCTGGGCCATGAAGACCATCAAAAGGGTCACATATCCCCCGGAATAGGCCAGCAGGAGGGTGGTGGTCATGGTCCCCACCACGGCCCGGCCCACCTGGAGCCCGGAGCCGAGGGCGTCCTTGAAAGAAAGGTTCGGTTTTTTGTCGGCCACCTCATCCATGCTGGCCGCGATGTCCATGGCGATATCCATGACCGCGCCGGAAGAAGCCATGAAGATGCTGGCCAGAAAGATTCGGGTGAGATCGAGGTGGGCGAACCCGGAATAAAGAAGCGTTTCCGAAAATGGCTTGATGGCGCCGTGCAGGTGAAACCCGCCGGAAAAGATCAGGGCCAGTGCGCAGGTCACCCCGATCCCCAGGACCGAACCCAGAAAGGCGGTCAGTCCCCGCCGGGAGACCCCGGCCACCAGCAGGATAATGGCCCCGGTCAGTCCCATCACCACCCCGAGGGAGACCGGAATCGGATCATACCCCTTGAGAAAAAAGGGGACCAGGACCTTCCAGATCATCAGGGCGGAAAAGAGAAAGGAGAGCAGGGCCTTGGCGCCGGTCCATCCGCCGAAGCCGATCAGAAACAGCGCGAAGCAGCCCAGCAGTATCGCCTCGGTGTGCAGGCGGTAGTGGTCCTGGGCATTGGCGTAGAGGATATCGCCGTCGCGAAGGGTCAACACCACCAAGACGATATCCGCCGGCGCGAAGACCTTGTCCAGCTCCATTTTGCCGGTCAGGGTGTTGGTGGCCTCCACCACCCGTCCGGCAAAAGGGCCGTCCAGAAGGGTGAGGCTGAGACCCTGTACCCCGATCCGAACGATTCCGAACTGTTTGACGTCGGAATTGTCCACCTCCAAGACTTTGCCGCGCACCCGAAGGGAATTTTGAGGCAGGCGGTTTTCAAAACCGGTGGGAAGATACCAGAGAAAAATGCACAACAATAAAAATACCGCCACAAGGGCGGCATCCCGTCTGTTTCCAAATCCTTTTTTTCGTACCATACAGAATCCGGCCGAACGGCATTCGCCCGGCGGCGGCCGAGCGAATGCCGTTCACCTCATCTCCTATTTTTGGGCCAATGCTCTGGAGGTCACGCCCATGACGGCCATGATTTTCTTACCGATATCGGTATTGTCGTAGTAGCCGTTGAACTGCTCGCACCCGACTCCAACAGCCGAGGTGGTGACCGGCACCCCGGTATGGGAGAAGGAGGTCCAGGCCAGGCCGGCCTTGTTGTTGAGAATATGGGTGATCTTCACCACAAAGGGGTCATAGCCGCCGTAGAGCAGATATTCCCGACTGTCTTCGTTGATTTTGACCCCGGCCATGGACTGCAAAAAGGCCTGCTTCAGGTCGGACAATTCATAATCTTTGAGGACCATCAGCCCTTCCCCGCCGACCTTCAGGCCGAAGTACTCCTTGAGCAGGGGGATCATATCCTCAAACCGGGCCTCGCCGGCATTCGCTTTTTTGTATTCGGCCATGACCTGATCGGTGAAATATTGAAAGGATTTGGTCTGGTGCTTGAGGGCTTCAAAATAGGTGCCGTAGACCGTTCCGGCGAATCCAATGGTGAGCCCGCCGCACTCGTGGTCGCCGGTGGCCACGATCAAGGTCTCATCGGGATGCTGCAGGTAGAATTCATACCCGGCCCGCAGGGCGTCTTCAAAGGCCAGGGTATCCTGAATCGCCCCCACCGCGTCATTGGCATGGCAGGCCCAGTCAACCTTGCCGCCTTCCACCATCAGAAAAAAGCCCTGGTCATTGTCGAGCAGTTCAATCGCCTTGCGGGTGAACTCGGCCAGGGAGATGTCCTTTTCCCCCCGGTCCATGGCATAGGGCAGGGCCTTGCCGTCCGGCAGCCGTTCATTATAGGCGAGCACCTTTCCGTCTTCCGGCTTCAAGGCCATAAACGCTTCTTTTTGGGTGACGATTTTATACCCGTTCTTTTCGGCCTCTTCGAGGGCATTGCCCAGGGGCTGCTTCGATTTTTTCCCTTCCGGGTCCTTCAATCCGCCGCCCCCGAAGAAATCGAACCCGCTTCGGGCCAGATCCATATCGATTTCATGGTACATCTTTCGGGTGGGCTGATGGGCGTAGAAGGCGGCGGGGGTGGCATGGTCGATGGAGACGCTCGAAATAATGCCCACTTTCTTGCCCTGCTTCTTGGCCAGCTCTGCCATCGTTTCCACCGGCTGAAGGTTCGGGTCTACGCCGATGAAATTGATGTTGGTCTTGACCCCGCAGGCCAGGGCGGTGGCCGAAGCGGCCGAGCCGGTGATGAACCGGTCATTGGCATGGGTGGTGGTAACCCCCTGGGCCGGGAACCGGTTCATCAGCAGGGTGGCTTCGGGATTCCCCTGCTGTTCCTGAAGGTACTGTTCGGCCGCGGTCCGTTGGGGCATCCCCATGCCGTCGCCGATGAAAAAGAGGACATACTTGATCGTTTTCCCCTTTTCCGTTTTGGCCGAAGCCGGTGACGGATGCCATCCGATCACCAGAGATGCGATCAGAAAGATCACCGGAACCAACCGCCTTGCCAAATCGAAAATTTTGTGCTTTCTCATACCGTTCTTTCCTTTTCTGAGTTGTTGAACATCGGGACACTCACCCCCTGGCAGCCCCATGGATTTGAATTGTGATCGGAGATTACAGCCGAAATGTTAGCATTTTATGATAATTTGGTTAGATTTTAATGAAGGCTGGAGATCTACCCGCATGAACGCCAAATGGACCCTTCGACTGGGGACCGTCGTCTTGGTGGCGATGATGTACACCGCCGCCTTGTGGCCGTTCGAATTCATTCCGGTGTGTGTGAATCCGAAGGTTCGGTGGCTGCCCGATGAATCGGCGGTGCAAATCGCCCCCTGCCGAACCCTGTCCACCCCCATGCCGCCGGCGTCTTTGGGACGGCATTTTCAATCATCTTCGGGCATTTCCGTGGAAGTCGACCTGAAGACCGCGACGGCGGATCAGTCCGGGCCGGCCCGCATCGTGACCTATTCTTTCAATACCCGCTACCGGAATTTCACCCTGGGCCAGCAAAAGGACGCCCTCGTCTTTCGGCTGCGCACCACCGACACCGATCCGAACGGCACCGACCCGGTTCTGGAGGTTCCCTCGGTGTTCGAGCCCGGCACTCGCCGGCACCTGGTGGTTACCTATGACGGCAAGGTGCAGCACCTGTACCTGGACGGGCGGCGGATTCATACCTCCCGAAAGCTGCATGGGGATTTTTCAAACTGGAATTCACGGCATTTCTTTGTTCTGGGCGATGAACTGACCGGCAACCGCCCTTGGCGAGGCATTCTCTATTCGGTATCTCTATACGACCATGCCCTTTCAGAAGCACAGGTTCAAGAACGATTCAATGCGGTTCGGCTGACTTCCCTTGATTTCGGTTCATCCGATCCGTTCATGATCACCGTTTCGGACCCGCATCCTCAAGAGCCCGGGCTCGTGGGTCGATTTATTTTCGCCCAAAACACCGGTTCGCGAGTGCCGGATCAAAGCCCTTCCCGGCTTGTCGGCGATCTGACCACCGCCCGATTTCAGAGCCCGCTGAAGGAGATCTTCTTAAACGACTTTACCGTCGTTTTCTCCCGAAAGGACATGGTGGTCAATATCCTGGGCTTCATTCCTCTGGGCATCCTGATCGCACTGAACTTTTCAGCCCCGCGCCGCCCGGCATGGCTGAAGATCTATCTGGTACCGATTCTGTTCGGATTCGGGGTCAGCTTTTCCTTTGAATTTTTGCAGCAGTTCACCTATTCCCGGAATCCCAATGTATTGGATATTCTTTACAATGTGGGCGGCGCGGCCCTCGGATCGATCGCAATCCACGTTCGGGAAAAAATCGGAAAAAGATAGACTTCCCCGCACCTTATACTTATGTTGGTACGATGATCGGTCCGAATGAATCGTAATCGGAATGAATTCCTTTTCCACACACAAGGAGGTTCCCCATGAAGGTACTCGTCGTCTATTATTCCATGTACGGCCACACCTATCAAATGGCTCAGGCGGTGGCGGAAGGCGTTCAGTCGGTGGAAGGCGCCGAACTCGTGCTGCGCCGGGTCCAGGAGTTGGAAATCGTGGATAAAATCATCGACGACAATGAAGCGGCCCGAAAAGTTCGGGATCAGCAGAAGGATGTTCCGGTCTGTTCCCTGGATGACCTGCGGGAGGCGGACGGCGTCATCTTCGGTTCCCCGACCCGGTACGGCAACATGACCGCCCAGATGAAACAGTTCATCGACTCCACCGCCGATCTCTGGATGAACGGCCAGCTGGAGGGCAAACCGGCCGGCGTCTTCACCTCCACCGCCTCCACCCACGGCGGCCAGGAGACCACCCTGCTCACCATGATGACCCCGCTCATCCACCTGGGTATGATCATTGTGGGAGTCCCCTACTCTGTCCCCGGAATGATCCACACCGAGGCCCGCGGCGGCACGCCCTACGGCCCGTCCACTATCGCCGGCCCCCAGGGAGAGCTACAGCCGACCGCGGAAGACCTGGCCATCGCCAAGGCCCACGGCCGGCGGGTGGCGGAGATCACGATGAAGCTTCGGGGCTGAGGCTGAGTTCCCGCATCAGAAATGTGACTTCGAACGGGAGGTGGGGAAAGGTCTTGGTCTCCCCCGCCACGAAACCTATTCGCTGGTACCATCTTTTCAGCCATACATCGGCGGCGATGATTCCGATGCTGATTCGCCGCCCCCCCATCTTCTTCGCCTCCCGACAGGCATGTTCGGCCAGCCGCCGGCCCAGCCCCCGGCCCCGCTCCGACGGCAGCACCGCCAACCGTTCCAGATAGCAGGTGTCGGCCTCCGCCTTTTCGACCGCCACGCATCCTTTGGGAACATCGCCTTCGATCAGAAGAAAGAATGCCACGCCGCGATCCAGATCACGCCTGACCCACGCTTCGGTACAGTTGGAGGGGTGCTTGGGGCAGTTTCCATTTTTGGCCTTTCCTGCTCCCACTTCAGTTCAGTTCAATCACCACCCAATTCCATCCCATTGGGATTTCGCTTTTCCGGCAATGGGCGGCTATATTTTTTTATATTGTCAAAAAGATACAATGCAAGCTATACTTTAAGTTTTGGAATAATTGTGTAGAATTTTTCGAATGAAGACAGATTGACAACGAATCAACACAGGAGGATAGGAAAAGACCCATATGAATATGACCAAAGACCTCTACCAGAAACTCGCCGACTACCTCAATACCCTGCCCGGCGGTTTTCCGCCCACCGAATCCGGGGTTGAAATCCGCATTCTGAAACGGTTGTTCACCCCCGAGGAGGCCGAATTGGCGGCCGATCTGACCCTGTTCCAGGAAACCCCGGCCCAGATCGCGGCCAGACTGAACCGGGACGAGGCGGAGACCGAGGCCCTGCTTCAGGAAATGTCGAAAAAAGGGCTGATCATCCGCGTGACCAAAAAGGGAGAGACCAAGTACATGTCGGCCCAGTTCGTGGTCGGCATCTGGGAGTTTCATGTCAATGATCTCGATGAGGGGCTGATCAGAGACTTCAATGAGTATGTTCCTTTCCTTTTCAAGGACCAGCTCAAGAACAAAACCCAACAGCTTCGAGTGATTCCCATCTCCGAATCGATTTCCGCCGAGATGGAGATCATGCCCTATGATGCAGCCGAAAACATCATCAAATCCCAGAAGACCCTTCTGGTCGCCCCCTGCATCTGTCGGCGGGAGCACACCATGGTGGGCGAGGGATGTGAACGGACCGAAGAATCCTGCCTGGTCTTCGGGGCTTCGGCCCGATATTACGAAGAAAACGGTCTGGGCCGGTATATCGACACCGAGGAGGCCCTGGACATTCTCCACAAGGCACTGGAAGAAGGACTGGTGCTGCAGCCGGGCAACTCCCAACGGCCCTCCAACATCTGCATGTGCTGCGGGTGCTGCTGCCAGATATTGACCAATCTCAAGACGGTGGACGCACCGGCCAAGGTGGTCAACAGCAGCTACTACGCTGCGGTGGAACCGGAAAACTGCACCGCCTGCGGAATCTGCGAGGAACGCTGCCCCATGGATGCCATCCTCATCGAAGACCATGCCGCCGTCGACCTGGACCGCTGCATCGGCTGCGGGGTCTGCGTGGGCGGCTGCGATTTCGACGCCATCCGCCTCATGGAAAAAGAAGACAAAGACAGGTGGGTGCCGCCGGCCAACCTGGTGGAAACCTATATGAACATCGCCAAGGAGCGCGGCCTTATCTAAAGCCGGCTGCTTCAGGATGCCGTTTTTCCGACAGCATGTTCCACGACCGATTCGAACCCATTCCCCGCCGGTGCACCGCCCGGCGCGGAATGACTTGAACCACGATAAGAGGGAGGAGGAGACGATGATTGTAGGCATTTTGAAGGAGATCAAATCCGAGGAAAACCGGGTCTCCATGACCCCGGCCGGCGTGGAGGTATTGAAACAGAACGGGCACACCGTTCTGGTAGAGGCGTCGGCGGGTGTGGGCAGCGGTTTCGAAGACGAGGAGTATGCACAACACGGCGCCGATATTCTGGCGACGCCCGAAGAGGTGTATCAGAAGGCGGAGATGGTGATGCACGTCAAGGAGCCGCTGCCGCCCGAATACGACCTGATCCGTGAAGATCAGATCGTATTCACCTATCTGCACCTGGCTGCGGCCGAAGAGTTGACGCGAAAGCTGGTGGAGCGAAAATCGGTCAATATCGCCTATGAAACCATTCAGAAGGAAGACCGTTCTCTGCCGCTGCTGACCCCCATGAGCGAGGTGGCCGGCCGAATGGCGATACAGCAGGGCGCCAAATACCTGGAAATGCCCCAGGGCGGCCACGGCGTATTGCTGGGCGGGGTTCCGGGGGTGGACCCCGGCAACGTGGTGGTCATCGGCGGCGGCATCGTGGGTACCAATGCGGCCAAGATGGCCTGCGGATTGGGCGCCAAAGTCTACGTCCTCGACACCAACCTGGACCGGCTGCGGTATCTCAGCGACATCATGCCCAAAAACTGCTTTCCCATGATGTCCAGCCCGGCCACGGTTCGATACCTGATTCAGCGGGCCGACGTCATCATCGGAGCGGTGCTGATCCCCGGAGCCAAAGCCCCCAAAGTGATCACCCGGGACATGCTGGAACTGATCCCCAAGGGCGCGGTCATGGTGGATGTGGCCATCGATCAGGGCGGCTGCTTTGAAACATCGAAGCCCACCACCCATTCCGATCCGACCTACACGGTGGACGGGGTCATCCATTACTGCGTAGCCAATATGCCCGGGGCCGTGGCCAAAACCTCCACGTACGCCCTCACCAACGCTACCCTTCCCTATGCCCTGGAGATCGCAAACAAGGGCTGGAAACGGGCGATGCAGGAGAACAGAGAAATCCGCCCGGGCGCCAACGTGGTGCAGGGCAAGGTGACCTTCAAGGGGGTGGCCGAGGCTTTCGGAATGGATTACACCCCCATAGACGAATTGTTGTAAACCGTCGGTTTAAACCGGGCGCCGGCCCCGGGGTCATTCTCCGATTCCCTGCGCCCGGAATGCTTCTACCTTTTGGCGACGGGATATACCCTGGCCTTCGACAACCGCACCAGGTCCGCCGGCTTGATTTCCACCGTTTTCGTATTCAGGCCGCTGCCGCAGAAAATTCTGTCGAGATCCATCAATCCCTCATCCCACACCACCCGAACATCCGCGGCCACCGGAAAAGGCCCCACCCCGCCCACTTCGAAACCGAGACCGGTCTGCACCTGCTCGGGAGACACCGAGCGCAATTCCCGCCGGTTCACCCCGAAGCATTCCCCGAGCCGTTTGTAGTGGATGCGGCCGGCGCCGCCGACCGCGGCCAGAATCCAGTCGCCGTCTTTGATTCGAAAAACCACCGTCTTGAGCAGATTCTTGGTCAGGTGAGGAACCTTCTTATGGGCCTCCTCGATGGTCCGAACGGGGATGTGCTCGTGAAGCCGGTATTCGGCGCCGCTTGTTTCGAGCAGGCGCAGAATATTGTCGTAGGCTCGGTTCATCTTTGCATGGACCAGGTCGGTTTAACTGAGAGTTCGTTTGTTTTCAACTGATTTCACTTCCCAAGTGATCAATCCATATTCTGGCATATATAATAGTAATCATACGCGGTAATTAAGTATCTCATCAATAATTTCATAACATCCGTAGGGGCAGGCCCCC
>JBKHDE010000129.1:0-12904 GCA_046541495.1 Desulfococcaceae bacterium | reverse complement strand
TATTCCTGAACTCCGCCTATGAAGTGGTCCTTGAGAAGGATCTTTCCCTGAAGCAGCAGTTACTGGACGTGGTGATCATTGAGAAAAGGGACGGGAAAACGCCCGATATATTGCCGGACGGGTTGGAAAACTTGGCCGCCCACAATCTGATGACCTATAAATCCCATCAGGAAGCCTTGGATGGCTGGACGATCGAGGAGTTGTGCGGACATTATGTCAATTACCGAAAGCAGATCAGCCCGTCTTTTAAAAATCTGTTGCCCGCGGAGGATTTCCGCCTTTACGCGGTCAGCACAAGGTACCCCGAAAATTTATCGGATCAGGTTAATTTCGTTGCAGCCGCACCCGGCGTTTATGACATCCGCTGGGGGATTCGGAATATTCGGGTCATCGTGCTCAGCCGGATTGAACCATCGGAAAAAAACGCCCCGTGGCTGATGTTCAGCGCCGAGTCGGAAAAAGTTCGATATGGGGCGGCCTCCTATCGATGGAACAGTCCGGTCAGCGGCATCATCAACAAGCTCTTCAAAAAATATCAGAACGAAGGAGTCCTTATGCCATACACACTTGAAGATTTCCAACAGGAAATAAAAGAGGAAGTCCTTAAAAGCCTCACCGAAGAAGATCTTGAACAGGTATTGCAGGGGCTTAAACCGGAAGATCGGCTGAAAGGATTAAGGCCGGAGGAATTGATTAAGTGGTTTAAACCGGAGGATCTTTTAAAGGGACTGAAACCAGAGGATCGATTGAAAGGCCTGAAAACTGAAGAACGGTTTAAAGGGCTAAGTCCGGAAGAAATTGAGGCATATTTGAGAAAAATCAAAAAGGACAGAAACGCATAACTGTTGAAATAAAGTCTGGACTGGCCGTAGGATGTCTATTTCCCTGTCGAACACGCTGAAAATACTGGACGGTTTACTCTCGGCGCGGTGCTTACTCGAATTCTCCGAATATTCAAGAATTCGCCCGTTTCAAAAAAACCTGTTTGCATCGAGGTTGAGTTCTCAATCTTTCGCCAATCTCCCTTCGCATTTTTTTTCGCTCCCAAAATTCCTACCACCTGCGAATCAAGGCAAAAACATTCAGAGCATCGGAAAGGCATGTTCCCGGTTCTGAATAGACCGGATTTTACATAACTTTTGCTTTGATCCATACCCGGCTTGGGGTATTCTTTTCCTCGAACCACAAACCGTAATAGAAACTCGGTTTTTCTTTATTTGACGGGGAAAAACCGGTCCCAGGGGGGAATCGAAATGAAAAGACCCAAAGCCCGCATTCTGGTGGTGGAGGACGACCCGGCCATTCTGGGCGGCCTCCTGGATGTGCTGGTTTTCAACGGATTTCAGGCCGAAGGCGCCGAAGACGGCGGAGACGGACTTCAAAAGGCGCTTGAGAAATCCCATGACCTGATCATTCTGGATGTGATGCTCCCCACGATGGACGGATTCACCATCTGCCGCAAAATCCGGGAAAAAAAACCCGAACAGGGGATCATGATGCTGACCGCCAAGGGCGCGGAGGACGACATCGTCACCGGCTTCAGCGCCGGGGCCGACGATTATGTCAGCAAGCCCTTTTCCCTCCGGGAATTGATGGTGCGGGTGGAAGCGGTCCTGCGCCGCACCGGCCGGTCGATAGGGGAGGAGACGATTCAGCTCGGCATGATTCGGTTCGACGGTAAAACCCTCACGGCAAGCTGCGAAGAGAAGTCGGTTGAGCTGACCCGTCGAGAGATGGACATCATCGCCTACCTGCACCGGCGCCGGGACCGCATCGTTTCCAAAAAGGCGCTGCTCACCGACGTCTGGGGATATGCCGACGCCGACATCGAAACCCGCACCGTGGATATTCATGTGCTCAAACTTCGAAAAAAGATCGCCGGCCTCATCGGCGACACCCCCCTGATCACCACCATTCGGGGGGAGGGATATCGACTGGAGCCGAATGCATGAAGCATCTCGGACGCCTGATTCTGATCTTCAGCCTGGCCCTCTCCGTGCCCCTGGCCTATTTCGTCCGGCACACCTACCGAAGCCTGGAGCAGGAGGAGGCGGCCCAACTTCGGTTTTTTGCCGAAACCCTGTTCGATGAAATGGAGCGGGAACTCGCCTTGCTGGTGCGGCAGGAGGAGGAGCGCGCGGTGGACGAATACAATTATTTCTATCAGCCCGCGGAAACCCCGGTTCGCTCTCCCCTTTCCCGGCCTCCGGCCGCCTCTTACATTCTCGGTTATTTTCAGAACAACCCGGACGGCTCTTTTCAGACCCCGCTGGCGGAGCGGGGCAAGGCGGTCGGGTCGGAATTGGATTCTCTGGTCGGTCAGCTTCAGGCGGTCAATCAATTGTTCAATCAAAAGCGGTCGGCCGCCGATGTTTTCGAGGTCCAGCCCATGGTCCCGCCTCCGCAGCCGTCTCCTCCCCGGGAGGAGCCCCCCGGTTTTGCGGACCGATACCTTCGAACCGCCGAATCCAAAGTCCAGAAAGAATATCTGGGCCGTGAACGGAAACGGACCGAGGAGATCACGGTCGGCCAGGCCCTCAACCTGGCCCAGCAGGACACCGCCGTCTTGCAGGAAAAAGCGGATGCGGGCAAATTCGAAGGCCGGGCCGAAGCGCCCCCGGCTTCGGCCCTGTCCGACCGAAGGGCCCGGAAAAGCCCTTCCAGTGATGATTGGACGAATGGATCGGCCATGGCGCCCGAGGTTCAGCAGGAAATACCGGAAATCCTGTCTTCAGCCCCGAGCCCACCATCCGCACCGGAAAGGCTTCAGGCCGAAATCGACCCCATGCAGTCGGTCTTCATCGACGAAGGCCGGATTCTGGTTTTCCGCCGCATCGCCCTCGGCAACCAGATCTTCCGCCAGGGCCTGGTCCTGCGCACCGACGCCTTTTTGAATCATCTGGCCGAGGCCCATTTCCGGTCTCAACCTTTGGCCCGATTTACCCATCTCGACCTTCGGGCGCTTCATGACGGCCGCACCGCAGCTTCCGTAAAAGCGGGGGCCCCGGCCTCCTCCTCGAAATTCACCCTGGACCATGTCTTTCCCCGGCCGTTTTCCTTTCTGCGGGCCCGGCTCACCTGCCAGGACATCCCCGAATCCGCCGGAAGACAGACCCTCAACATCATGATCGCGGTCCTGGCCGGCATCATGCTGCTGGGGCTTTTCGCCATCTACCGAAGTGCGGCGACGGTGGCGGAGTTGTCGGAACGGCGGTCCAAATTCGTCTCCTCGGTCACCCATGAGCTGAAAACCCCCCTCACCAATATTCGAATGTACATCGAAATGCTGGAGCAGGGCATCGCCGCCACCCCCGAACGGGAGCAGGCGTATTTCCGGATTCTGGGGGCGGAAAGCGGCCGGCTCTCCCGATTGATCAACAACATCCTCGAATTTTCCAAACTCGAAAAAAAACAGCTCCACTTCAACTGGGTGGCCGGGGATTTGGAGGAGGTGATTCGGGAAGTGCGGATGATCATGGAAGGCGCTCTGGCGAAAGCGGGATTTCGGCTGCGGGTGGTTCGGGAAGAAATTTTCCCGGTTCGATACGACCGGGAAATGATGATTCAGGTGCTGGTCAATCTGGTCGAAAACAGCATGAAGTTCGGGAAAACGGCCGATAATAAGGAGATCACGATTCATATCGGCACCGAGGGTCAATGGACCGTGATCGGTGTTTCCGACCGGGGGCCGGGGATTCCGCGCAAGTCCTTAAAAAAGATCTTCGACGATTTCTATCGGGTGGAAAGCGCCCTGGTCCGGGCCACCCGCGGCACCGGTATCGGACTGGCTTTTGTAAAGAAAGTAATCACCGCAATGGGTGGCAGGGTCTCCGCCGAGAACAATGAGGGAGCCGGCTGCACCGTCAAACTTTTTCTCCCCCTTTCCCCCTGAGGCCCTCAGGAAAAGACCGGCCCGGGTTCTTGATATCCCCGCCTCCCTTCCCCTTTGCCAAGCAGGCCTCGGGAATGGACAGTAAAAACCGGCAATCCTTGCAAACCCGTCCAAACTTCGGTATGACTCGGTCCATGCCCCGTTGGTGCGAGGGGTATCGGCGTCGATTCAAGACCCGGGGCCGTCTTTAAACCCTTCCGCTTTCGGAATGGCTCACGGGCGACCGATCGGGAATGCAAAAGGGAACCGGACATGGCCGATTTATTTGAATTTCTCAGAAAATTGCCGCTCTTCCGCGGTCTGGCGGATGCGGACATTCAGGTGATCCAGGATACCTGCCGGGAAGAACGGTTGAACACCGGAGAGGTGGTTTTCCTCGAAGGCGAGGCCGGAGACAAACTCTACATCATCGTGGAGGGAAGCGTGGAAATCTGGAAGGATTACCACACGGTCAGCGCCGATCTGCTCTCGGTCTACGGACCCGGCCAAATGTTCGGAGAAATGGCCCTCATCGACAATTCTCCTCGAAGCGCCTCGGTCATCGTCCGCCAGGACAGCCGGCTGTTAACCATGGAGCGGGCCGACTTCAACCGAATGATTCAGGCCAACCCCATTTCCCAGTCGATCATGCGCTCGCTTTCCGAAATTATTCGAAACCGCACCTCCAATTACGTTCAGGGGATGCGGGTTCGAAACCTCAAACTCGAAAAGGCCTATGAACGGCTCAAAAAAACCGAGGCCCAACGCAACGCCTCCCTGCGTGAAAAAGAGGTCCTGCTGCGGGAAATCCATCACCGGGTCAAAAACAACATGCAGATCATCACCAGCATTCTGAGCCTTCAGGGTCAGCGGGTTGGAGACCCGACCACCCTGTCTCTGTTTCAGGATTGCCGAAACCGCATCAAAACCATGGCGCTGATCCATGAAACCCTTTACGAATCCCCCGATCTCTCCCGGGTGGAGGCACAGGCATACCTGAACAAGGTGGTTCGGCACCTGAGCCAGTCGGCGGGGATTCGACCGGATCAGATCCGGATTGAAGTCGAGACGGAGTCCGTTTCTCTTTTTCTGGATGATGCGGTGCCGGTGGGTCTGATCGTGAACGAGCTTTTGAGTAACGCCCTCCGGCACGCTTTTCCCGAAGAACGGTCCGGAAGGATCACCATTTCCCTTCGTTCCGATGGACGAAACAGCCTGGTCCTCCGTGTCGAAGACGACGGCGTCGGACTGCCGGACCGGGCGGATATTTTCGAATCCGGCCCCTGTATCGGTTTGAATATGGTCAAGGGACTGGTGGAAAAACAACTGGGCGGCGGATTGGACGTTAACCGGGAAGACGGCACCCGATTCCGGATTCGATTCTCGCCCAAACAGCGGATGAACCCGGTATATGCTCGAAGATGAAGCTTGTTGGAACCATGAAAAAATCGATATCACCCCATCAGAAACGCAAAAGGTAGCCAACCATGCAGGAAATTCGTTTTCACGGCCGGGGCGGACAAGGCGCCGTGATGGCCTCCATCATTCTGGCGAAAGCCTTTTTCAAGGCCGGCTATTACGTTCAGACCTTCCCGGTCTTCGGTGTGGAGCGCCGGGGGGCGCCGGTGGAAGCCTACCTTCGCCTGGACCGGAAAAAAGTTTTGGTCCGGTCCAATGTCTACACCCCCGACCATGTGGTGGTTCAGGATGCCAAACTGCTGCAGACGGTGGATGTCGCCCGGGGGCTGAAACCCGGCGGATGGCTCCTGCTCAATTCCGCCGAATTTCCCCGATCCCCCGATTTCTCCGAGTTTCAAGTGGCGGTGGTGGACGCCAACCGGATCGCCCTGGACCTGGGTCTGGGCACCCGAACCCAGCCCATCATCAACACGGCCGTGATCGGCGCCTTCGCCCGCCTTCTGGACATGCCGCCGCTGAAGGCGATCGGGGAAGCCATCGAGGGGGAAATTCCGGTGAAGCAAAAGGAAAACAGGGAAGCGGCCGAACAGGCGTACCAAGCCGTTCGCATCCGCAGGGATCGAACCGGGATGTTGGAAAATCCGGGAAAAAGATAAATCGATAAAAGGAAATTCAATGAGACTGGAACAGGAGATTCATGACGACCTGCCGTTGTATATTTCCCGATCCGAAATATCCACGGAGGTCAACAAAACCGGGGCCTGGCGATATGTGCGCCCCGGGTACGACGAAAAAACCGCCCCCTGCAGCCGGGCCTGCCCCGCCGGAGAAGACATCGCCCGCATTGAAATGCTGGTGGGCCAGGGCATGGTCCATGCCGCATGGGAAACCCTTCTGCGGGAAAACCCCTTTCCGGCGATCTGCGGCCGGGTCTGCTTTCATCCCTGCGAAAGCGCCTGCAATCGACAGGAGATGGATCAACCCATCGCCGTTCACCACCTGGAGCGGTTTATCGGGGATACCGCCATTCAGGAGCGGTTTGAGGTACCCCATCCGTTTTACGGCGACGAAGAGGAGCAGGCCCGGCGAAAGGCCGCCGGAAAGCGGATCGCCATCGCCGGGGCCGGTCCGGCCGGGCTTTCCGCCGCCTATTTTCTGACCCGCCTGGGCCACGCCTGCGATGTCTACGATGCGGACGATGAACCCGGCGGGGTGCTTCGATGGGGTATCCCCTGGTACCGGCTGCCCGAGGATGTGCTCAAGATCGAAGTCTCCCGTCTGCTGGACATGGGGGTTCGCATTCTCTGCAATCAGCCGGTGGACCGGGATTTTCTGAAAAACGCCAAGGGACGCTATGACGGGGTTTTTCTGGGATGCGGCTTCGGTCGATCCCTTCGCATGGGAATCCCCGGCGAAGAGAGGGTCCGGGACGGGCTCCAATTTCTCCATCAGGTGCGGTCCGGGGAAGACGCCTGCCTTCAGGGAACCGCAGCGGTGATCGGCGGCGGCAACACGGCGGTGGATGTGGCCCGGACCCTGGTGCGGATGGGGGTGCAGACCACCCTCCTCTACCGACGACGCCGCACCGACATGCCCGCCTTCGGTCATGAGGTGGAGATGGCCCTGGAAGAAGGGGTTACCCTTGTGGAACGGGTCGCACCGATTCAAATCGAAGCGGCCGAAAATGGATACCGACTGAGGCTTCAGGAAATGCAGACCAGCGATATGGACACCCGCACCGGCCGGGTTCGGGTGGTTCCCGACGGCGACAAGACCCGAACAATGCAGGTCGATCAGGTTTTTTCAGCCATCGGCGCCGAACCCGGTGAAAACTGGCTGATTCCCCCCGAGGATTCGGAAAGGGTATTGTCCCTGAGCCACTGCGTGCTGCAAGAGGGCGACCCGCCCCTGGTCTTCGGCGGCGACCTGGCCACCCCGGTCAAGAGCGTGGCCGACGCCGTCGGCTCCGGAAAACAGGCCGCCATGATCCTGGATACCTATTTCCACCACGGTCGGAATGCCATCCCCAGGCGGCTGGCCGACTGCCGGGTGGGCCATGGACAGGCGCTTTCCATGGAAATCTACCTGGGCGGCAAACGGCGGGAGCGCAATCCCCACGAGGTCCGGTTCGCGGAAATCAACACCGACTATTTTTTCACGGCCGAACGCCGACGCCCGCCGGTTTTGAATCCGCCGGAGCGGATAGAAACTTTTGAAGAGGTGGAAGGGGTGCTTTCCAAGGAATCGGCGATGAAGGAAGCGGCCCGATGCTTCAACTGCGGCATCTGCAACGAATGCGACAACTGCCGGCTCTACTGCCCGGAATTGGCGGTTTATATGGACGGCGCCCGATGCATCAATTTCGACTACTGCAAGGGATGCGGCATCTGCGTGGTGGAATGTCCGCGAAACGCCATGTCCTTGAAGGAGGAAGCGCCATGAAAACGGTTTTGGAAGGCAGCCATGCGGTCTCCGAAGCGGTGCGGATGGCCCGGGTTCAGGTGATGTCCGCCTACCCGATCACCCCCCAGACCCACATCGTCGAGGCCTTGTCGGAGTATGTCGCCGAGGGCCGAATGGACGCCCGGTTCATCTGCGTGGAGAGCGAACATTCGGCCATGGCCGCGGTGATCGGCGCGGCCAGCGGCGGTGTGCGCACCTTTACCGCCACCTCTTCTCACGGGTTGGCCCTGATGCACGAACTGCTCCACTGGTCTTCGGCCGCCCGCCTGCCCATCGTGATGGCGGAGGTCAACCGCGCCCTGGGCCCCGGCTGGAACATCTGGATGGACCAGACCGACAGCCTGGCCCAGCGGGACACCGGCTGGATTCAGCTCTACTGCGAAGACGCCCAGGAGGCCCTGGACACCACCCTTCAGGGGTTTCACCTGGCCGAATCGATCCACCTGCCGGTGATGGTGGTCCTGGACGCCTTTTTTCTCTCCCACACCTATGAACCGGTGGATGTCCCCGACCAGGCCGATGTGGACCGGTTTCTGCCGGCCTTGAAGCCCCGAATCCGCCTGGACACCCGCACCCCCTTTGCCATGAGCCAGATGGCGCCGCCGGGGGTTTATATGGAGATGCGCCGGGACATTCAGTCGGCCATGGAACGGGCGCCGAATCACTTCGCCCGAACCGAAACCGCCTTCGAGAATATTTTCGGCCGCCGCTACGGCGCGGCGGAGGCGGTCGCCTGCGAGGATGCCGACGTCATCCTGGTGATGACCGGCACCGCGGCCTCCACCTGCCGCCAGGTGGTGGAAGATCTGCGATCCGAAGGGGAAAAGATCGGCATGCTCAAGCTCAAGATGTTCCGCCCCTTTCCGGTGAACGCCATTCGAAAGCTGCTGGGAGGTGCCCGCAAAGTCGCGGTGGTGGACCGGAACTTCTCCTTCGGGGCTTCGGGCATCTTCGCCCAGGAAATTCGGGCGGCCCTGTGCAACCACCCGAACCATCCGCCGGTCTTCGGATACATCGCCGGGCTGGGCGGGCGCGACATCACCCCCGACACCCTGAAAGAGATCTACCGGATGACCCGCGACACCGATCATCCCCAAGCGGAGAGCGTCTGGGTGGGGCTTACAACGGAAAAGGAGTCGACATGACCGACCATTCACTGATTCAGGAAGAGGGGATGTATTCCGGCCATGTGGGATGCCCCGGGTGCGGAGCCACCGTGGCCATGAAGTTCGCCCTGCGGGCCCTGGGGGAAAAGACCATGCTGGTGATCCCGGCCTGCTGCTGGGCCATCGTCGCCGGGGCCCATCCCCAGACCTCGCTGAAGGCGCCGGTCCTTCACACCGCCTTTGAAACCGCCGGGGCCGCGGCCAGCGGGCTTCGGGCGGCCCTGGACATGCAGGGCGACACCGATACCAACGTGGTGGCCTGGGCCGGCGACGGCGGCACCTTCGACATCGGGTTTCAGGCGCTTTCCGGGGCGGTGGAGCGAAACGAAGATTTCATCTATGTCTGCTACGACAACGAAGCCTACATGAACACCGGGGTCCAGCGAAGCTCCGCCACCCCCTTCGGCACCCGCACCACCACCACCCCGGGCCGGGGCTGGAAGCAGACCCGGAAAAAGAACATAGTGGAGGCCCTGGCGGCCCATCGCATTCCCTATGCCGCCACCGCCAGCATCGCCTATCCCGACGATCTGATGCGCAAATTCCGGAAAGCCGCGGCCATGAAAGGCGGCAGCCGGTTTATCCATGTCTATGCCACCTGCCCCACCGGCTGGCGGGTGCCCAGCGAGATGTGCATCAAAACCGCCCGACTGGCGGTCCAGACCCGCTTGTTCCCCCTGTACGAAGTGGAAGACGGCCATCGCTACACCCTCAACCTCGATCCCGATCCCCCGAAACCGGTCCGGGACTACATGAGCGTACAGGGCCGGTTCAAGCACCTGACCGACGCCGATTATGAACAGATTCAAGAGATGGTGGAGGAAGACTGGCATCTTCTCAAACGCAAGATCAGCGCCTTTGGAAACCCGAATGCTGCCTGAAAAATCGAACCCTGAAATACCCGGCAAGGTTGAGATGATCCCCGGGCCTTCGGATCGGACCCCGACGGACGGGGTTCGGAAGGGAAGGCGCGACCCGTGACCCGAACCGGCAACTGGAAAAAGGCGCTGCTCGAATCGAGCATGCCGCTGGAGTTTGAGGCCTCCCGGGTGCTGGTATCCCGGGGGTTCTCCGTCAATGCCGATTTCAAATATGCATGGAGCGATTCCGAAGCCTTCAAGGATGCGGCCGTCGATCTGCATGCGGTATCCGCGCTTCCCTTTGCAAACCGGCAGGAAGCCGAGGCCAGCATCGAACTGCTGGTCAACTGTGAATCCCGCCATCCGGATGTCCTCTGGATGTTTCTGCCCGATCCGAACCGGCCGGAATTTTCTCCCGGTCGGTCGGGCGCGGCCCTTCGGGTCATCGACCAGTTTTCCCCCTTCGTGATCTCTCCGGAACCGTCCGCCGCCTTCGATGCCGGACTCACCCTCTGCTTTCGCGGGGTGGAAATCGATGCCGGAACCGGAGAAACCCCCGGATCGAGTTATAAAAAAAGCCTGAGTCAATTGCAGAACGCCCTCCCCCGCCTTTTCACCGAAAACACCCTCGAATGCCTGACCGGCCCGACCCCGGAGAACCGGCCCTTTCTGTTCTGCCCGGTCCTGCTGACCACCGCGCCGCTGTACGTGATTCAGCGGGACGTCGAGTTGGCGGATATTCAGGCAGCCGAATCGGTCACCGAAATCGGTGATCCGCACCCCTTTCTGGTTCTCTATTCGGACTACAGCCCCGATTTCAAGGCGCGGTGCATGGATGAATCGAGTGTCCTCAAAGACCTGCTGAGGACCGATGAAGCCATGGAAATCGAAATGAAAAAGGTGCGGTATTACAACAGCCATTCCAACCTGCCGCTGACCATCATCGACGCAGTGACCAGCGGACAGTATGCCTATCTGAACGCCTTTTTCACCCGGTTTATCGTCTGCTCCCTCGACGGATTTCCCCAACTGGTGGATGCCCTGAAGCAGGCGGCGGATGATGCTCTGGCCACCCGGATCGCGGTGTGATCGAAGGGGCGGCGTCAAATCAGAAATTTTCGTATCTGAATTGGTATTCCAGGAAGCTGGAGAAGGTAATCCAGAAATGGCTAAAAAGAGAAGTGATTATATAACCGGATTTAATTCACTTGAAATTACAGATGAATCCGTTCGTTAGCCGAGGCGCTTGTAAAAGGGGGTGCTGTTCCGAAACAATTTGGTGAAGATGCATTACATATTGCTGTATGCGCAGTTAATGGAATAGGATTTCTCTTAATATAGAATTATAAACATCTTGCAAATGCGATCTGTCGGCATAAAATTGAATCAACTGTTGAAAAGAACGTGTATCAATGCCCAATCTTTTATACACTGGCGGAACTGATGGAGGATTAAATATGTTCGGAGACCCCATTGTCGATGAAATAAGGGCTGCTCGTCAAAAACATGCAGCGAAATTTAATTTCGACTTAAAAAAATCGCTCAAGATTTAGTAGAAAAACAAAAAAATTGAATAGGAATGTCGTTTCATATCGTCATAGGAGAAAAAAATGAACTTAGCAGATATAAAAAAAATGAGTATGGTCGAACGATTGAAAGCTATGGAGGCGCTCTGGGATTCTCTTTTATATGAAAACGAGGAAATAGAAAGCCCGGAATGGCATGAGAAAATAATCGAAAAACGAAAAGCAAAAATTAAAATCGGCAAAGCAAAATTTATCAGCTTGTCGGAGTTGAAAGCGAACCGAAATCAATGAAGATCAATGACGTCTTTCTTTTGGAAGAAGCCGTTGATGATATGGATGAAGGGAAAGATTTTTATAACCTCAGAGAATCCGGGGTCGGAGAATATTTTTGGGATTCATTAATATCAGATATTGAATCACTGATCATTTATGCCGGTATTCATAAGAAGAAATTCGGACTATATCAAATGTTTGCCAAACGATTCCCTTATACCATATATTACGAAATCATAAACGATTTTGCTTATGTCGTCGCCGTATTACCCATGCGCCGAGATCCAGCATGGATTGTCGAGCAAATAGGAAATAGGCGATAACCCCGACAGTCCACCGCAACGTTGGCAGGCACATACACAATGAGGTAACAATATGGAAGAAAAATCTATTTACCGTCCGACAGTTGTAAGAACAAGTCGTGGATTGTCAATTGCAGGTACACGTATCACAATTTATCAGATAATGGATTATGTCAGAGCAAATGAACCTCCCGAAGTTATAAGGGATCACTTTCGCCTGACCATCAAGCAAACAGATGATGTCTTGAGATATATCAAAACACATCATGACGAGGTTGAGAAGGAATATTTTAAAATTGTGGCTCAATCCGAAGCAAACAGGCGATATTGGTATGCACGTAACAAAAAGCGATTCGATGAAATTGCAAAAAATCCCCGTAATCCGGAATACAAAAAAGTATGGGATAAAATAGATGAACTGAAAGAAAATATAACATGATAACCATACTGGCTGATCATAACATGGAAGGTCAGGCTGCCCCTGGCAACCCGAACCGCGGTGTGATTAAAGGGGCGGTCTCAAACCAGGAATTTTAGAACATCAGGATATGCGAAAAAAAGCGGAAAAAAAGATCAGACAAGCGGTGGACCAGCTCTACAGCCGCGAAAATCATCGGCTGGATCAGGTTCGGGCCAAAGCCGGGCTTCATCCCAAGGTATTCGACAAAACCATTCTGGACATGGAACGGGTGGGCACCATCGAACTATCCACCGGCAATCTCAAGGGGCTGACCCAGGCCGAAATCGGGGCCCTGGTTCGACGGGGGGAAACCGTTTACGTCTCCTTCAGCTTTACCGAAACCGGAAAGCAGTACGACATGACACCGGATCCTGAACCCCTCTATCCGAGCGCGCCGGAAGCGGATTCCACTTCGGGGGCACCTGCAGAATCGCCGGGCTATGAAACCCGGGTGGTCATTTTACAGGGGCTGCTGCACGGCGAATGGGAGTTATTTTCGGAACTCTGCCGAACCACCGAGAACAAGGGCGTGGAAGAAAAAACAGAGGAACTGATTCGCCAGTA
>JBKHDE010000128.1:0-12904 GCA_046541495.1 Desulfococcaceae bacterium | reverse complement strand
TTGCCGATCGGCCGGTGATCCTGGTGGACGACGGACTGGCATCGGGGTTTACCATGCGGGTGGCCGTCGCGGCCCTCCAAGATGCCGGGGCTTCGGAGGTGGTGGTTGCGGTACCCACCGGACCCATTCGCAGCGTGGAACGGATTTCAAAACAGGTGGATCGGCTCTATTGCGCCAACATCCGGACCGGAGTCCGGTTCGCCGTGGCCGAGGCCTATGAAAACTGGTATGATGTATCCGAGTCCGAGGTAATCGATCTGCTCAAGGAGATTCAGGCCGAGTGAGCCTGAACCGATGCCGGTGCTGGCGGTAGACGGTCACTGCCGCCTCGATTCCTTTTCCCTTCCGGACAAATAGGCTCCCCGCAGGGTGCCCGAAACCACCGGAAGCGACGCCGCCTCGGGGGGATTAAAACCGAATACCGTTTCCAGAAAACTGGTCACGATGCGATAGGTGACCCCCCACAGCATTTCCCGCTCGCCGTTTCTTTCAAACAGAAAGCAGGGGAAATCCTCCACCGTCCGGTCGAGCTGCGCTTGAATGGACCGGGAGAATCGAACCCGATACCGGGCATAATGATCCGGGTTCAGCAGATAACTCAGAGGGATTCGAACCACCTTCTCCACCTCCCAGTTGGGAAAAAACCGTTTCTGACGGCGGACCCACACCACCATGGGATAGATCACCCGCTGAAAAAGGCGAAGGCGGGCCGGGGGCAAGGGACCCAGAAACCTCACGCCCAAGGGGTTGAGCCGCATTTCCTCAAAACCCTCCCGAAGGCCGGTGGCCAAAAACAGCGGCATCCGCCGGGCCTGGACGGGATGAAGATCCCGCCATTCCGGCCAATAGGACCATCCCATCATGGAGACCCCCGGCAGGGTCAGCAGACGGGCCAGATACGGATCGATTCCGGGCGAGAGGCCGCCGCCGGGGCAGCATAGATCTCCGGGCTGGCGAACTATTCGGGACCGTTTGTTCAGGATCAGACAGGGGCCTTCTCCCCTCTCCCCACCGGTTCCGCCTCTTTCTCCAAGTACCATCAGCACCGCCGACGGGGCGATTTCATCCCGAACCGCCGCGGAAAAAAACCGGTTGTGGCGGATCTCCGTGTGAAGCACCTGTGCAATATGGCGCTGAAGCGAATCACTCTGACCCAGTAATTTCGACATAATCTCCTTTCTTGCGGGTTGAGGCACCAGTTCAGGAAAATAACACACGACGTCCCGATTGCAAGCCTTTGGACCTTCCGGCCCCTTTTATCACTGGAGACGAGGGACGCTTCCCTCGGCCGCAGCAGTTTGGGTTGACAATTTTAACACCACAAGAGATTATGGGCGCATCCATTTTCGAAAGGGTTCGGCATGGCAGGTACTCATTCAGGACGGAACATCATGAAAACAGGCCGGATTCTCCGATATGGCGCCTTTCAGCAGCTGACGGCAGGCGGGCCAACCCATCTACCCCCAGGAGGCCCTGGGATATGATGCGGTCATGATCCTGGCCGACGCGGTTCAAAGGGCCGGGTCCGCCGATACGGGATGCATCTGTCAGGCATTGTCCCGAACCCGAAGCTTTCCCGGTGTGACCGGCGACATCACCTTTGACCCACAGGGGGACCCCGTTAAACCCGCGGTAATGATTCGAGTCGCCGAGGGGCGGCAGGAAATCATAAGGATTATCCATCCGGAAATGAACGCACCATCATCGATCGGTATCGAAAACGAACAGCCATGAGGGGGATTTTCGTTTCAAGCCGTCGGCTTCAATGGGCGGGATCGGCCCGGTTGATTCGGGCCGTGCTGTGGCTCATGGTGATGATCAGCAGTGCCGCGGCTTCGGAGCCGATCACGCTGGCGCTGATCGTTGCGGAGACCGGCCTGGCGGTGGATGACGGCACCCCCGCCCGAAAGGGCGCGGAAATCGCCCTGGCCGAGATCAACCAGGCCGGCGGGCTGCTCGGAGCCCCCCTTCGCATCATTCAACTGGACAACCGCAGCACCCCTTTGGGGGCCAAACGGGCGGCCGAGCAGGCGGTGGACCTGGGGGTTCAGGGGGTGATCGGCGCCATCTGGAGTTCCCATTCCGCGCCCATGGCCGCCGTGCTTCAAGCCGCCCGCATCCCCATGATCACCCCCGGCTCCACCAAACCCGAGATCACCCTTACCGGCGATTATATCTTTCGGGCCTGCTTTCTGGATTCTTTTCAGGGCCGGGTGATGGCCCGGTTCGCCTTCAGCGACCTGGGCTGTCCGACGGCGGCGGTTCTCAAGAACATCAATGAAGAATACAGCATCACCCTGGGCGAATTCTTCAGTGCCCATTTTGAAAAAGAGGGCGGAGAAATCGTGTATGAAGGAAACTACCAGGGCGCCTCGGTCGATTTTCATGATTTGCTGATCGAAACCGGGGTTCGGCGGCCGCATACGATATTCATTCCCGGATATTCCCGGGACAGCGGGCTGTTGATCAAACAGGCGAAAAAAATGCGCATCCATGCCGTTTTTCTGGGGGGCGACGCCTGGGACGGCCCCATCGAAGACTATGCCGGAACCGCCGTCAACGGCAGCTATTTTTCTTCCCACTGGCACCCCGAAGTCGATTTCCCGCGCAGCCGCGGTTTCATGGCCCGGTATCGCAAGCGTTTCGGAGACGAGCCGATCTCCTCCTTTGCGGCATTGACCTATGACTCGGTTTTTCTGTTTGCCGAAGCCGTGCGCCGGGCCGGGTCGGCCGAAACCGGCCGAATCCGAAAGGCGTTGGCCGATACCCGTGATTTTAAAGGGGTCACCGGTCCTATTTCTTTTAATGCCAACGGCGATCCCCTCGACAAAAAGGTCAGTATTCTCAAGTTCGAAAACGGATCTCGGCACTTTATGCGGTCCATCGGTCCGTAGCTCCCGATTATAACAGGATGAGAACGTCCGAATGAAAATCAAAAGTCTGCGATTAAAAATAAACGCCGCCATTCTCACCACCTGCGCGGTGGTCATCCTGGTATTCGGAGCCGTGATTTATCCTTTCGAGATTCAGCGGCGAAACTCCCGGTTCGAGGAGATTCGAACCCTCTTGACCGCGACCTATCAGCAGAACCGGGAGGAACTGGCCAATGAAATTTTTTCGGCCCAAATGGAAGCCCTTCGGCTTTCTTTGAATCAGATCCTCCAGACCGAGGGCATTGCAAGATTAACCGTCTATGATCTCGACGGCCGGTATCTTCTTTCCACCGATACCACGCAACCGATCCCCCTCACCCCCTTTCAGCAGACCGAATCGGAGAAAGCCCCCACGTTTGTCGATCACCGGGAAAATGATCGACGGTATGCGGTGTACACCACCCCGGTCCAGGTCATCGGCGAGCGGGTGGGCTATTTGAAAATCCATTATGATCTTAGCGAAATGGAGCGGGAAACATTTCTGACCCTTCTTCTGTTCGCCGTACTGGTAGGCTCCACCATTCTGGTCACCATCGCGGTCCTCAATCTCATGCTGTACCGGTCGGTGATCCATCCGGTTTCGATGCTGAGAAACGCCATGGGCAAGGTCCGGGAAGGACAGGTGGGGGAACAGGTGGATTTTTCCGGAGAGGACGAAATCGGCCAGATGGGGGCCGACTTCAACACCATGTCGAAACGGCTTCAGACCCAGCAGGAAGAACTCATGAGCGCCATGGAGGTTCAGGACACCTATTTTCACAAACTCGAGGAGAGCAACCGGGCCCTGGAGGCGCTCAACGCCGAACTCGAGGAAAAAGTGGAGGCCCGGACCCGGGAGCTGCGGTTGAGCAATGACCAGCTTCGACAGGAAATCGAAGAACGGAAACGGGCCGACCGGGAAAAGTCAGAACTTGAAACCCGTCTGGCCAGATCACAGAAAATGGAGGCCCTGGGTCTACTGGCCGGCGGCGTGGCCCATGACCTCAACAATGTCCTTTCGGGGATCGTGAGCTATCCGGATCTGCTTTTGATGCAGCTCCCCGAAGATTCCAGTCTGAGGCGGCCCATTCGGACCATTCAAAATTCGGGAGAAAAAGCGGCCGCCATCGTCCAGGACCTGCTGACCCTGGCCCGACGCGGGGTGACCAATACCGAAATCGTCAACCTGAACCGGGACATTATTCAGGATTACCTCGAATCTCCGGAATTCGTCAAGTTGACCGCCGAACATCCCGGTATACCGGTGGAAACCCGGCTGGAACCGAAACTGATGAACATCAGAGGGTCTTCGGTCCACCTCAAGAAGACGGTCATGAATCTGATCGTGAATGCGGCCGAAGCCCAGCCGGACGGAGGCGTCATTCGAATCACCACCCAGAACCGGTATGTGGATCGGCCCATCCTCGGGTACGACAATGTCCAGGAGGGGGATTACGCGGTCCTCACCGTTTCCGATGAAGGTACCGGGATCGACCCGGAGGACCTGAACCGCATATTCGAGCCCTTCTATACCAAAAAAGTCATGGGGCGAAGCGGCACCGGGCTCGGCATGGCCGTGGTCTGGGGAACGGTCCAGGACCACAAGGGATACATCAATGTGCAAAGCGTGCCCGGGGCCGGAACCGCTTTCGAGCTCTTTTTTCCGGTAACCCGGGATGCGGCGGCCGAACCGTCCGGGCCCACCCCCCTCACCGATTACATGGGAGAAGGGGAAACGGTGCTGGTAGTGGATGACATCGAAGAACAGCGGGAGATCGCTTTCAACCTTCTGACCCGGCTCAACTACCGGGTCGCCGTCGCCGCCTGCGGCGAAACCGCACTTCAGCATTTGAAAACCCACCCCACCGACATCCTGGTTCTGGACATGATTCTGGAAAACGGCATGGACGGTCTGGATATCTGCAAGGCGGTGATTCGGTTCAACCCCGATCAAAAGGTGATCATCGCCAGCGGGTTCGCCGAAAACGAACGGGTCCGGGAGGCCCAGCGGCTGGGCGCCGGAGCCTACATTAAAAAACCCTACACCCTTGAGAAGATCGGAAAGGCGCTCAGGTGGGAACTCAAAAAGGCGCGTCCGATCTGACGTTCTAATAGATCTTTTTGCGTCGACGCCGCCCGTCCGGGCCGGGTTCGACGCTCATGATCTTCGCCTGAACCGCGCAGCCCAGCACCACCAGACCGGCAAACACCCAGATCAGGATTTCGGGATCGAGGGTAATGGAATTGACCACCAGAGCCGAACCGATGATGGAGGAGAGAACGATGAGGGCGTAATCAAACAGGAAAACCAGCAGAACGGTGCCGATGACCCCGCCGGCCAGGCAGACCAGCCAGAGCAGCTGGGATTGTTGAAAACCGATCGCGTCCAGCAGGAGCAGGGTCAAGTAGCCGCCGGCCATGAATCCGGCGATTCCCACCGCCAGGCTCTGCAGGAAAATGGCGCACAGGGCCCCGAGGACCCCTAAAACAATCCCCACCAGCACCACGATGTAATCCGGTTGAGGGCCTAAAAAATGTTCGGCATAACCGAATCCGATCACAAACCCCATGCACCCGACGAACAACCAGAAGAGCTTGCGCCCCAGAATAAGCAGAATCGACCCCACAACCAGATTGGGAATAATCATCGCGTCCTCTCCTTTTGGCGAAAAACCGCATGCATCTCGAACCGACCCCGTATGGTATATGATTTGACCGATCTTGTAAACGGACTTCTTGTTCTTGCCATTTGGCCGGTTCGCGTCTAAAATGGCGCCGAAATGAACCGAACAGCAGAAAGGCGCTTCCGCCGCAAAGGGATGGAATCATGAAGGAAGGTATGTTGATCCGGGTTATTGGAATCATCGCATGGACGGTGCTGATGCTCTCACCCGGGATCGGGTCGGCCGTGACCGAGGACCGGGTCGATGACCCCACCCTGGTGGTCGTGGAAAAAGAGAAGTTGACCCTGAAAGCCGAGGGTCGCCCCCTGGGGGAGGTCTTGGACGAGATTCAGCGGCAAAGCGGTGTGGAAATCCTGGGGATGGAAGCCCGGTTGGATGAACCGGTCACCTTTGTTTCAGAGCCGGATGCGGTGGAAAAGGTATTGAAACGGCTGCTTCGCCACCTGGATGAGACCAACTTCGCCTTTGAATACACCCGCACTAATCTGAGACGGATCTCTGTTCTGCCGAGCGGGGGGGCCGATGGGCCGGCCCGGACCCCGGAACCGACTGCGGTCGCCCGGGCGGCGAATGAGCCGGAGAAGGTGAATACGGTTCGGATTCTCAAAGTCAACGAAGGCACCCAGGCGGCCGACCTGGACCTGAGCCAGGGAGACCTGATTTTCGAATATGACGGTGCCCGCATCAACAGCGCCCAGGAACTGGTGGCGGCGGTCAAGAAAAAATCCCCTCAAGAGACGGTGGAGATGGTGGTGATTCGAGACCGCCAGCCCTTCCGTCTGGTCTTGAACGGCGGGCTGATCGGCATCAATATCCTGACCGTCAGTGTCGCCCAGACGGACCTGGGTTTGTAACCGAACCGCGGTTCACCCCCGGACCCGGCAGGCCGATCCGGCCATGGCGGTGCCCATGATGTTCAGGATCAGGGGCAGCAGGAATCCGGACATCGGGATCGGCCCCTTGGCGCCTTTGACGGTGGGCAGCCGAAGCAGGTGGCTGACCGGATGGGTGAAGAGGGCCCGTTTGTCCGGCGCATGGCAGAAAGCGTCCTGCGTGATCACGATCATTCGGGCATACCGGCAGCCGAAGGTGGCCAGTTCGTCCAGGGCCTGATTGAAGTAGTGGTTCCGGGTGGCGTCCATGATGATCAGGTTGTCTTGGGTCGGATCATAGGATTCCCGCAGCTCCGGCAGGTACCACTCCCCTTCCGCGAAAAACGGGGTCGGAAACCCGCCCTTGGCGAGGGCCGGCCTCTCCCCGGCCAGAAACGGGTCCAGCGGGCCGCCGATGTATTGCGCTTCCCATTTTTCCACCTGCGCCAGTCCATGGGCGGCGATCATCTCCGTCCGATCTTTCAGCCGCACGAATTTTTCCCGGACCCGGTTGTCCACTGTTGCCAGAGGGCCGTGGGCGCTTTCCCCGAAGGGATGCCATGCCAGTGCCGGTCCTCCGGCGCGGTCAAAAATGTCCATCCAAGCCGGACCCGTGCCCGAGGGCGGCCCTAGAAAAAAGGCGGTTCGATACCCGCAGTTGGCAGACATGGCCTCGGTGATATCCGCCAGCAGTTCGCTGCTGTTGAGGAGCATCAGGACAGAGGCCGCCCCCTCCCGGAAATGGGTCTTCAGGATGTCGGACCGATCCTCCCGTCGAAGGCCGAGGGCCCGAAGGAAGAGAAAACAGAGGGCGGTATAGATTTTTTCAGAGGCGATATCCCCGAAGTTTCCTTTTATAGGGAAATACCCCAGAGACTTCTCGGCAATGCGGGCTGCCGAATCCGGTATTCCGGGGCCCACCCAGAGACAGGGCCGGTCGAGAAATGAGAATCGCTCCCAAAGCAGCTCCGACGGCGGGGGCTTTGAGGCCACCAGGATCAGCACGGTGTTTTCCTGGTAATGGCTCGGGGGTTCTCCGATCAGGGCGGTTCGCATGGCGCAGCCGAGAAATCGCGGCCACTGAACGGCGACGTTCCGGGCTGCGGCATCCGCGGCCCGGTCCAGTGGAATAAACACGATTTCTCCGTCCGTGGGAAGCTGGTCGAACAATAGGTCTGAAAACCCCCGTAATTGTTGAGGCTCCGCCCTCAGCAGCTCGCCGAAGGGCTCCTCCGCCCGCATCAGTCGGGCCAGAAAGCGCATATGCCGATAATACCGCCGCTCTCGTTCGTCTAAGGCCGCCCGCTCCCACACCGTTTCACTGAAAGCCGGGTCTTCCGCCCCTGCGGCGATTTCCATTAGACCGTTCCGGGCCTTGAGCATCATCAGTTCTTCGGCCGTGGAGCGGTGCTTGGCGGGTCGACTCCGGCCGGCCGCCACCGACTTGACCCGGTTCCGGGGAAATTCATCGGGGGTTCGGCCGTGGGCTCGGGCATATTCCATGGTGAACAGGTAATAAAAAACAACATCCACCAGCGGCTGCAAGGGGTCCTTGACCTTGGGCAGGAGGAGGTACTGGCGCCGGCTGTACAGGGCGATTTCGGGCCGGTGAGGAGTGTCCGCCGTAATCAGGGCCGCAAAATCCCCGCCCTCCCAGTAAAGCTGCTCCATCACCGCCAGGGCCTCATCCTCCCGGGCCCGGCTGGTGGCGTTGACCATCACCAGATGCTCCCCCATCTCCTTTCGAAGTTCATGGAAAAAGACCTCCCGATAGTCCATGGCCTTTCCGACCGCGGTCCAGCTGTTCTCTTCAAGCTTGAAAGCCGCCTCCGCCGGGGTGCCGAGGGAGTGGAGCGCGCCGATAATCATGGCGGCATGGCTTTGAGCGCTGTTGTCCGCCAGCTTGCGGGCAAAGGAGTGAATGGTTTCGTTCTCGAGTACCGCTTCCAGGATATCCGGAATGCCTCGAAGATCATGGATCAGGTTATGGGCTTCCGCGGCCCGGTTCAGCCGAATCGCCAGCCAGGTTCCGAACAGGGCGGCGCAGAAATGCAAGCAGACGGTGCTCTTGGTCCCGGATACGGTCACCTCCTCGCCGCTGAGCACCGGAATCACCCCGCCGCTTCGGGATGCGATCAACGCCATATCGGCAAACACCTTTTCGGTGATGCCGATCATGATCACTCCCAGAATCTTGAGTTCCTTGGCGAATTCCACGATGTCGGCGGTTGTGGCGGACCAGCTGAGAAGAATCACCAGGTCCCGTTCGGGAGACACCGTTTTGGCGACATCGTCCACCTCCACCGGTTGAAGGGTGCGGATTTCGATGCCGGGCATCAGATGCTGAAACACCGGCCGGACCATCAGCCCGATTTTATGGGAGCTGCCCATGCCGGCGATGACAATCCGTTCCAGCTTTTCAAAGTGTCGCCCGAATTTTCGCTCCAGAGTTCTTTCCTGAATGTCGAATCGGGGATCGGTTTCCTTGCCCGGAAAATAGTACCGCAGGATATGCCGCAGACGCTCCGGGATTTCCCGCAGGTGGGTTTCGAAAAAAGAGCTGTACAGGTCCTTGCGGACCTGCATGGGGCTGAGCGGAGTGAAAAAAGGCTCGATCTCCGGCAGCGGCTTGCCTTCGAAATCGGTGATGACCGGGGTGCGGTCCAATACCCCTTGGGTGAGTCGGGTTTCGATGCGGGCGAAAACCGACTCCCCCTCGAGCGGATAGACTTCCACCTGAAAGTCCGACAGGAATTTCTGCTCTTTCTGCATGTAGCCGGCGACCAAGGAATCGATTTCTTCCTCGGGAACTCCGGTTTGCCGGCGGGCCTTGACTTCCCGCTCCTTTTGTTTTTGAAGGCGAATCAGATCCAGGGTCCGTTCCAGAATCAGGGACTGCGGAAACAGGCCCAGGGCCGCATTGATGTCGGAGACCACCATGATGTCTTGGGTATCGATCCGCCGCACCAGGAAAACCGGGCGGTTGTGGCTGACTACATAGAGCCGCCGCGGAGAAATCAGGCTGATGCCGGCCACGGCGATCTGTCCGCCGCCGGTGATCATTCTTTTGGCGGCTTCCAGAAAGGCCAGTTCATCCAGTTCCAGTTCGCTGCGCCCGCCGATCCACTGAAAGGTCTTAAAATCAACGGCTTGGCTGCCGATATAATAGTTTTCCAGGCCCGCCGCCACCTGGGTGCGGATATCCTGGTACCGCTGCCGCTCCCCTTTCAGGTTGTGGTAGTAATAGCCCCAGAGCAAAGAAAAATATTCGGCCGAGTTTTCACTGCGGAACGGGACCGGAATCACCGTGCTCAGAAATTCTTTGGCTTCGGCTTCCACGGCATTGCTGAACTGACCATTCAACACAATGGTTCGATGCCGCTGGAGGTCGAAAAAAGGATGGGCATTCCGGACCGTAACCGAAGACTGCAAGGCCCATCTGCCATGGGCGATAATGGGCTGGGACAGAAAATCGAGAAAGACCGGATCGGTCCAGCCCGATACCACCGCCCGCACGGGCGCATCCCCGTCCCTGGATGCCTGCCACAGAAAAGGAAAAAAATCGGTTTTCTGGAGAAAGGTCAGGACCGCTGCGGCGCCCCATCCATACACGTTGGCCCCCTTTTCGGCCCAATAGAGGGTGCGCCAGTCGGTGTTGGGAATTTCCCGAACCCGGGGCCAGAGGCTTTCCAGCACCTCCTGAACCCGGATATGGGTGTCCGGCTGCAGGGTGATTCGGCACAAAAGCGCACCGTCCAGAAGCCGAAACAGACACCGAACCCCGTCCCGATCATAATCGAGGGGAATTTCGATTACCAAATCCTGAAGGCAGGCCCAGACCGCCGTCAGGGCCTCCGCGCTCTCCTCGGTCGGTTCTTCCTCGAGGGAGGTCTCGGTGGCCAGGTTTTCGGACTGCAAAACCCGCTCCAGAAGCCGGTCGAAGGTGTTCAGAACGATCGGCGTATCCAGGTTCATGGGCGAGGTTTCCAGGGCCTGTTCGAGGCGGGTTCGAATCAGGGTCTGGATAATCAGGACCGGCAGATCGTGTTGAAGGGTGAGTTCTCGAAGTGCATGGAGAAGATCGGTCTCGGACCGAATCTGAAAAGAGGGCGGCGGCGATTCCCGGCCGGGCATTCCGGGCCCGATACGCCCGGTGCCGGCGGAATCGGACAATTCATCCAGGGTCCACATTCGTCGTGACCCGTTCAGAAAGGGTTCGAACACCGCCGGATCATGTTCTTCGAAGGTGAGAATGCGCCGCTGAAGTTCGCGTCTTGAGATGTCGCCGGTATCGGCCTTTTCCCAGATGCCGGCCAGTTTCTCGGGCTGGTTGGGATAGGCCGCCGAGTTCAGCAGCTCCCGGCTGAGGGCCGCCACCGAACCCAGTGATTTTCGGGTTCGCATCGGTTCGAGTTCATCCCCGAAAAGCCCGATTCCGGTGCTGTCGGGCGCCCGGTAAATAATGGCCGACATGGCCGTCAGTATCCGGGTCAGATCGTTTCCGGCACCGCCGAAATAGACGACGATTCCGCACATAGTATCGCTCCTTTATTTTCCGGGAATTCTCATTTTGACAGAGCCGAATCCAAAATAAAAATCCCCCGCTGATTCAGCGGGGGAATCGGTTGAAGAGGACATCAGCCCGACCGAAGCCGGACGGATTCAATCAGAGCAGGATATCAAATTTGTCTCGAATCTCCCGATCCACATCCTCGGGAATATACGAGGTTTCTTCCTGGGAAACAATCTTTTTTGCGATCTCCCGGGCCCGGGTTCGGGCGTCTTTGGAACCGTCATGTTCCCATTTGTCCCGGTTGTTTCGATCCGACACCCCGTTTCCGGTAAAAAATTCTTTTCGCAAGAACTTCATGGTGTGGGGGGTGGTCATGAAGTTGCCCCCCGGTCCCACCTGGTCGATCACCTCCAGGGCCAGGTGTTCGGCGTCGGTCTCGATCCCCTGGAGAACCTTGCAGCTCATGCCGATGATTTCATCGTCGATGACGAACTGCTCATGGGCCACGGTGAGCATCGACTCCAGCATACCGGCCGCATGGTGAATATAGTTGGACCCGCCCATGCTCGCCAGAAGCGTGGTCATCGCCTTTTCCCATCCGGCCTGGGCGTCGGGCAGTTTGGAATCGGTCAAGCCGGAGGAGTTGTAGTTGGGCACCTTGATATGGGCCGCCATCTGGTGAATGGCCGCGTTCATCATGCCGCACTCCACGCCGCCGCCCATATAGCCCATGGTGCGAAAATCGGCCATGCCCGGAATGCCGCCGTAAAGCTGGGGGGAGCCGGGATTGGTGAGCTGTGCGATGGTGATGCCGGCCATCTGTTCGGCATGGATCAGGGCCAGGGTGCCGGCCATAGTGATGGGCGAGGTCGAACCGGCCATGGGGGCGCAGGACAGCGCCACCGGGATGTTGTTTCGGGCCGCCTCCTGCATGTTGCGGGTGGACTGGGTGCAGAGCTTCAGGGGGCTGATGGCAAAGGAGGTGATAATGGAGAAAAAGGGCCGCTCCTTCAATTTTTCCGGCCCGCCCGCCACCATCGCGGCCAGAGACAGCACCTTCTGAAATCCCGCTTCCTCGTTGACGCCGGCCATGACGTGCTTGTTGGTGGCCCGAAAACAGGTATAGAAGACATTCACGTCATAGGCATCCTTGGGGATATCGGTGGGGATGCAGGGCCGAAGGAAAAAGTGGATGTTGTCGAGCTTGTCCACCAGCCGGCCCAGTTGATGCAGATCTTTGAGGGTGCTGGACCGCGCCTGGCCCGACTCCAGGTCCAGGATTTTGATGGCGGCCCCGCCGGTGCCGAGGTGAACCCGGTCGCCGGCCAGTTCCAGGTCGTTTTCCGGAACCCGGCCGTACATGATGATCCGCTCGGGCGCTTTGGCCGTCATGTCGTTTACCAATGCCCGGGGAAAAAAGACCCGGGCTTTTTCGCGGTCCACCGAAGCCCCGGATTTCTCAAGAAGCTCCAGGGTTTCGTCCAGCCCGGTTTCATAAGTGAAGCCGGTCTTTTCCAGGATGGACAAGGATGCCTCATGGATGGTGTTGATCTGTTCTTCGGATAACGGACGGTACTGTCCCCCGGTAAAGCCTTTGTAATTCATTTTCCAACCCCCTGAAAATAAAAAATGGTCATTAAAGAATAAGAAATAAATAAAGTCTGAATAAAATAAAAACGCTTTTGTTTTTCGATCGGGATGATCCGATTCAGAGCGGAATCGGCGCATGAAAGGTTCGATTTCAGTCTTTTGTCAAAAAAGGCATCGATCTGTGAACGGACGGGATGACAGTTTCGTCGGATAATATCGGTCGAAAACAGCTGATGAAAGAGATCATCGTCTTCATTCGGCCCCTATGTCACACCCGATTTCGGATGTCAAATTAAATTTGACGATCTTCCTGGCAATCTGGAAACTTTAGGA
>JBKHDE010000127.1:0-13015 GCA_046541495.1 Desulfococcaceae bacterium | reverse complement strand
TGGAGGTCAATGCCCGGGGGCAGGTGGTCAAGGTTCTGGAAACGGTGGAGGCCGTTCCCGGAAAAAATGTCTATCTGACCATCGACCATGAATTGCAGCAGAAAGCGGAGTCGCTGTTGACGGGGTTGGACGGGGCGGTGGTCGCCATGGATCCGGATACCGGTCAGGTGATCGTATCGGCCAGCACCCCGGCCTTCGATCCCAATGCATTCGTGGACGGGATGTCTCGGGAGGAATGGCTGAGGCTGACGTCTGATAAAGCGAATCCTTTGGAAAACAAAGTCATTCAGGGGGAATACCCCCCGGCCTCGACCTATAAAATCGTGACCGCCATCGCCGGGCTCGAAGAAGGGGTTATCGATAAGAACACGACCTTTTATTGCCCCGGTCATTACTGGTTCGGAGATCGCACTTTTCGATGCTGGAAACGCGGCGGACACGGTCGCGTCAATGTGATCAGCGCCTTATCGGAATCCTGCGACGTCTTTTTTTACCAGGTCGGCCAACGGCTCGGGGTCGACCGCCTGGCCGAATACGCGAAAGCCTGCGGATTGGGCGCTCAAACCGGAGTGCAATTGGCGGATGAAGAGGCGGGGCTGATCCCGACGGCGGCCTGGAAGCGGCAGAGAACCGGTATCCCCTGGCAAAAGGGGGAGACCCTTTCCATCGCCATCGGGCAGGGATATAACCTGACGACGCCCCTTCAGATGGCTGTTCTGATTTCGGCAGTGGCCAACGGCGGAGCCCTTTTGAAGCCCCATATCCTGAAAACGGTCGAGACCGCCCGAGGAGAACCGGTGTATAACTGCCGAAGAGAGGAGGTCGGCCGCCTGCCGGTCAGTCCCGAAAATCTATCGCTCGTCAAGAAGGGCTTGTGGGAGGTGGTCAACGACAAAAAGGGGACCGCCCGCCTGGTGCGGCTTGAACAGGTCGAGCTCAGCGGAAAAACCGGTACGGCTCAGGTGGTGGGGCGGAAAAATACCGAAGGTATTCCGGAGGATGAAGTGGCCCGGCACTTGAGAGCCCATGCCTGGTTTGTGGCCTACGGCCGGTTCGGCAATTCACGTCTGGCCGTGGCGGTGTTTGTGGAACATGGAGAACACGGTTCCGGTACCGCCGCGCCTATCGCAAAGGAATTGATTAAAACCTATTTTCTCGGTGATGCACATTCCCAAGCCGTTTACCATTTCCCCTGAACACGATGTTTGACCGAAGATTGGCGCAAAATTTCGATTGGCCTCTGCTGGGAATCACGCTCGCCCTTTCATTTGTCGGGGTGGTCTCTTTGCACTCCGCTGTAGGAGCCGGGGTTCATTCGTCTCCCGAGCGGATATTGTACCTGAAGCAATGGATATGGTACGGTGCCGGGTGGATTGCGATGACGGTCTGCTTTTCGATCGATTATAAAAAGATCGAGAGATGGGGGGTGCCGATATACGCTTTAATCAACCTTCTTCTGGTGGCGGTTCTGTTTTTCGGCCGTTATGTCGGCGGCTCCAGACGATGGCTGGGACTGGGGCCGATTTCGATTCAGCCTTCGGAGATGGCCAAAATCGCCGTCATCATCATTTTGGCGCGTTATTATGCCCGAGTCGTCAGAAGCGAGGGACTCACCGTTCGGGAGCTGATTTTGCCGTTCGTGTTTACGGCGGTTCCGTTTGCTCTGATCGTCAAACAGCCCGACCTGGGAACGGCCATGATGATTTTTTTGATCGCGGCCACTATGACTCTGTACGTCAAAATCGAGCGGAAAACGCTCATCTGTCTATCCCTGATCGCTGTTATGGTGGGGGGAATGGGCTGGTTCTACCTTAAAGATTACCAGAAACAGCGGATCATGACCTTTATCAATCCCGGACGGGACCCCCTGGGCGCCGGATACCATATTATACAGTCTAAAATCGCCATCGGTTCCGGTATGCTCACCGGAAAAGGAGTGTTGAGGGGCACCCAGAACACCCTCTCTTTTCTGCCTGAGCAGCACACCGATTTTATATTTTCGGTCTTTGCCGAGGAGTGGGGATTCATGGGCGGGATTCTGACGCATCTGCTATTTCTGATGCTGATTATCCGGGGATTGAATATCGCTTATAACTGCAAGAATATCTTCGGGATTGTGCTGTCCGTGGGGGTGACCTCGGTCATATTCTGGCAGACGTTCATCAATTTGGGAATGGTGATGGGGTTGATGCCGGTGGTCGGAATGCCGTTGCCGTTGATCAGCTACGGCGGGTCTTCGGTATTGACCATCATGATCTGCATCGGCATTCTAATGAATGTCAGCATGCGCAGGTTTATCGTGGATTGAGGAGGGGTTATGCGGAAAAGAAAGAAATCGGAATCGATATCTACATTCCTCGGTTCGGATTCAAATATCGAAGGTATTCTTGAATTTCAAGGGATTATCCGTCTGGACGGAAAGGTGAAGGGTAAAATCCACAGCACCAACGGTACGGTGATCGTGGGTGAAAAGGCGGTCATCGATGCGGATATGCTGGTGGACGGCGCCATCATCATGGGAGAGGTGAACGGGACGATCGATGCCCGGGAAAAGATCGAGGTATACCCCCCGGGGCGGGTGAACGGCGATATTAATGCCCCCAGTATCACCATCGATTCCGGCGCCACTTTCAACGGCAATTGCGGAATGAAAGCCAGAGAAATGGCCCTGAATCGCTTCACCGATTCTCCCCGGGAACTTCCGGCGCCGGATGAGGCCGAGGGAAATTAATATTTTCCAAAAAACCTTTGACAAATTCATGGCGCTGATGTAACAAAGTCGACAATTTTGGGTTGGTTTAAATAATTTCCTGAACCGATTGATTTCAAAAACATTTTGACGGGGGAGTGGCGATGATAAGCGTTGATGGTTCATTGTTCATACAGATTATCAATTTTTTGTTTCTGATCTGGGTCTTGAATACGGTTTTATATCGACCAATCCGGAATATGCTTCAACAAAGAAAGAATAAGGTTTCGGGGCTGCAGGAGGATATCGATTCGTTTTCCCAGACCGCCCAGGAAAAAGACGAAGCCTATTACGCCGGGATTAAAGCGGCCAGAGCCAAGGGGTTGAAAGAAAAGGAAAAGCAGGTCGAGGCTGCTGAGGAAGAGGAAAGAGAAATCATCGCGAAGATCAATGAAAAGGCCCATGCGGAACTGGAAAAGGTTCGGCAGAAAATTCGAACGGATGCGGAAGAGGTCAAAGAAACCCTTCTGCAAGAGGTGGATAGATTCGCTAACGATATCGGAGAAAAAATCTTAGGGAGGGCAGTTTCATGAAAAATCCTGGACTTGACCGGACGCACCGAAAAGCCCCACTCCACCTGCTGTGGATAGGCGTCTTGGCGGTGCTTCTTTGTTTTGGAATCGCCGGGTTTGCACTTGGTGCGACGGAGGGCGGTCACGGCGAAGCCGCTCATGTAGAAACGCCGCACGGCGAGGCCGCCGAAGCCGGTCACGGCGAAGGCGGGGATCACGGCACCGGCTGGGCCTCGACCGACACCTACCGTGTCATGAATTTTACGGTATTGGCGGTGGCGCTTTTTTTTCTGCTGAGGAAACCGGTTTCCCAGGCTCTGAATTCCCGAATCGAGGGAATCAAAGAGCAGTTGAAGGAACTGGAGGCCAAGAAGGAAACGGCCGAGAAAGAGCTTGCCGAGTACAACAAAAAACTGGCCGATCTGGAAATGGAGGCCGAGAGAATCGTCGCCGAATATGAAAGACAGGGGCAAGAGGCCAAGACCAGGATTCTGAAAGAGGCCGAAGCTTCGGCAGAAAAGCTCGAGGAACAGGCCAAACGGAACATCGAGCATGAGTTCAACCAGGCCAAGCGGAAATTGCAGGAAGAGATTTTTGAACGGGCACTGGGCAAAGCGGAGGAAATCATCAAGGCCAATGTGACGACGGATGATCAGAACCGACTTGTGGATGAATACTTAGAGAAGGTGGTGGCATAATGAGAAATTTGGCTGTTGCACGGCGTTATGCCAAGGCACTTCTGCTGATCGGCAAAGAGGATGGCCAGGCTGAAACATACAGGGAAGAACTGGAAGGTTTCTCCAACCTGCTTTCGGAGAATCCGGCTCTTGAACAGGCGATCAACAATCCCCTCTATGATGCTGCCGGCCGCAGACACGTATTGGAAACGGTAATAGAGAGGCAGGGGCTCACCGGCGCTCTTAGCGCCTTTCTGCTGTTGATTTTCGAGAAGGGTCGTTTCGGATTCGTGAAACACATCAATGACTTCTATCAGAAACTGGCGGATGAACTGCGAGGGGTCGGACGCGCCACCTTGGTAACCGCCATGGAGCTTCCATCGGATACCGTTGAAAAGATTCGTGAAGCCTTATCCAAAATGACCGGGAATGATGTGAAACTTGAAGTTGAACAAGATCCCGCTTTGATCGGCGGCATCGTGACCAAGGTGGGGGATCTTGTTTTGGACGGCAGCATTAGAACGCAATTGCAAAACATGAGAGAATCTTTAAAAAGGGGTGAGAGTGTCTAATGGAACTAAGAGCTGAAGAAATAAGTCAGATTATTAAAGAGCAGATCACGGATTATGACAAGAAGGTCGAGCTGAGTGAAACCGGCGTGGTCCTCTCCGTGGGTGACGGCATCTCTCGAGTCTACGGCCTCGAAAAAGTCATGGCGCTGGAACTGGTGGAGTTTCCCGGAGGCGTTCTGGGGCTCGTTCTCAACCTTGAGGAAGACAATGTCGGTGTCGCCATCATGGGGGATGACACCGAAATCAAGGAAGGCGACATGGTCAAACGGACCGGCCGAATCGCCGAGGTCCCCGTGGGAGAGCCTGTTCTGGGACGCGTGGTAAACGGCGTGGGCGAACCCATCGACGGCAAGGGCCCGGTGGAAGCCGAAGAGACCCGGCGTGTGGAAATGGTCGCGCCCGGTGTCATCGCCCGAAAAAGTGTGCACGAACCCTGTTATACCGGCCTGAAGGCGGTCGACGCCATGACCCCCGTCGGAAAGGGACAGCGGGAGCTGATCATCGGCGACCGTCAGATCGGAAAAACCGCCTGTGCCGTGGATGCGATTCTCGCCCAGAAAAACACCGACGTATTCTGCGTCTACGTTGCCTGCGGGCAGAAAAAATCCACGGTCGCCCAGGTCGTTGATGTTCTCGAAAAGAACGGCGCCATGGAATACACCACTGTGGTGGCGGCCTGCGCCAGTGACCCGGCCACCCTTCAGTACATCGCGCCCTATACCGGATGCGCCATGGGGGAATACTTCAGAGACAAGGGCCAGCATGCTCTGATCGTTTATGACGACCTTTCCAAGCAGGCCGCCGCCTACCGCCAGGTTTCGCTGCTTCTGAGACGGCCTCCGGGACGTGAGGCTTATCCCGGCGACATTTTCTACAACCACTCCCGCCTTCTGGAGCGATCCGCGAAACTGAACGATGAATTGGGCGCCGGCTCTCTGACCGCCCTGCCCATCATCGAAACCCAGGCCGGGGACGTCTCCGCCTACATTCCGACCAACGTGATTTCCATCACCGACGGGCAGATCTATCTCGAGCCCAACCTGTTTTTCGCCGGCGTTCGACCGGCCATCAACGTGGGGCTTTCCGTTTCCCGAGTCGGGGGGGCGGCCCAAGTCAAGGCCATGAAGCAGGTGGCCGGTACCCTTCGGCTCGACTTGGCCCAGTATCGTGAGCTTGAAGCCTTTGCCGCCTTCGGCAGCGACCTGGATAAATCGACCCAGCGGCAGTTGACCCGCGGGGCCCGCCTGGTGGAAATTTTGAAGCAGCCGCAGTATCAGCCGCTTGCTATGGAAAAGCAGGTCTCTATTCTATACGCCGGAACCCGAGGATTCCTGGACAAGTATCCGGTGGACGTGCTTGCCAAATATGAAGCCGGTTTGTATCCTTTTATCGAAGAACGATATCCTCAGATCTACAAGGATCTTGCTGAAAAACAAGAGATCAACGACGAGCTGGACAATCTGATGAAGAAAGCCTTGAGCGAATATGATGAGGAATTCAAGGATACAATCAAATAGAAGAGGCTGAGTGATATGGCAACATTGAAGGATGTCAAAAACAAGATCTCCGGTGTTAAAAAGACGAAGCAGATCACAAAGGCCATGAACATGGTGGCCGCGTCCAAGTTGCGCGGTGCTCAAACCAGTATGGATGCTTTTCGCCCCTATGCCGCGAAATTCTCCGAGGTGCTCGGTAGTCTTGCCGGAAAGACCGGTGAAGAAGCCAATCCTCTGCTGGTGCCGCGGGAGGATGTAAAAAAAATCCACCTCGTCCTGACGACGTCCGATAGGGGACTGTGCGGTGGTTTCAACATCAATCTGATCGATAGGGCCAAAAAATTTTTGGAAGAAAAGACCGCGGAAGGAGACGTGGATGTTTCCTTTACGCTCTTTGGCAAAAAAGGTCGTGACTGGGCCAGGAAAAAGGAGCTGACGATCGCCGATGAGTACCTCGGCGTCATCGGGGGTACCTTTGATTTCAGTATCGCCGCCAATTCCGGTCGAAAGCTGATCGATAAGTTTTTGGACGGGGAGTATGATGAGGTCTATATGGTGTATTCCGAATTTGTCAGTGCGGCGCGACAGGTTCCGGTTATGAAACAATTATTGCCCATTCCTCCGATTGAAACGGCTGAGGAAGAAACTGAGGAGACGGACAAGCCGTATTTGGCCGAACACATTGCCGAGCCCTCACCGGCTGAATTGCTTGGAGAACTTCTCCCTCGAAGTGTGTTTGTGCAGATTTACAGCGCCCTGCTCGAAACCTCGACCAGTGAGCATGCCGCCCGAATGGCTGCCATGAACAATGCGACCAATGCGTGTAACGACATGCTGGAGCGGTTGACCCTGGCATACAACAAAGCCCGCCAGGCTGCGATTACCGCTGAACTGATGGATATCGTCGGGGGGGCTGAGGCCCTTAAAGGATAAACCGATTTTTGGCTTTTATATGAATGTATCGGAGGATGATCAATGGCAGAAAATATTGGTAAGGTAACCCAGGTGATGGGACCTGTCGTAGATGTGGAATTTGAACCCGGAAAACTTCCTACCCTTTTAAATGCGCTTCTGATTACCAACCCGGCGATCAATGACGAAGAAGACAATCTGGTGGTCGAGGTGGCCCAGCATTTGGGCGATAACGTCGTCAGAACCATCGCCATGGATGTGACTGACGGATTGGTAAGGGGCATGCCGGCCAAAAACACCGGAAAACCGATCATGATGCCGGTGGGTGAAGCAAGCCTCGGGCGGGTTCTCAACGTGGTCGGAAAACCGGTCGACGGCTTGGGAGACATCAGCCAAGAGAAAATGATGCCGATTCACCGCCCGGCTCCCAAATTCACCGAGCAGGATGTGACGGTTCAGGTTCTGGAGACCGGCGTCAAAGTGATCGACCTTCTGGTGCCTTTTCCCCGAGGCGGTAAAATGGGGATGTTCGGCGGCGCCGGTGTGGGCAAGACCGTTATTATGATGGAGATGGTCCACAACATCGCCATGCACCACGGCGGTATCTCCGTGTTCGCCGGGGTGGGGGAGAGAACTCGTGAAGGCAACGACCTTTATCACGAAATGAAGGATTCCGGGGTTCTTCCCAAGGCGGCTCTGATTTACGGGCAGATGACTGAACCTCCGGGAGCCCGTGCCCGGGTGGCCCTTTCCGCCCTGACCGCCGCCGAGTATTTCCGGGATGTGGAAGGACAGGATGTGTTGATGTTCATCGACAACATCTTCCGGTTCACCCAGGCGGGTTCCGAGGTGTCCGCCCTGTTGGGTCGCATGCCTTCCGCGGTGGGTTATCAGCCGACGCTGGCGGTGGACTTGGGTGGTCTTCAGGAACGAATTACATCCACCGATAAAGGTTCGATCACCGCTGTACAGTGCGTATACGTGCCTGCCGACGACTTGACCGACCCGGCCCCGGCCACCACCTTTGCCCATCTGGACGGTACCGTGGTGCTCTCGCGCCAAATCGCCGAGCTCGGCATCTATCCTGCGGTGGACCCGCTGGATTCCACCTCTCGAATCCTGGATGCCAACTTCATCGGAGAAGACCATTACCATGTCGCCCGGCAGGTTCAGCAAATTCTTCAGAAATATAAGGAGTTGCAGGACATTATCGCCATTTTGGGGATTGAGGAGCTTTCCGACGAAGATAAGATCATCGTTTCCAGAGCTCGGAAGATGCAGCGATTCCTGTCGCAGCCGTTCCACGTCGCCGAAACCTTTACCGGCAAAGCCGGCAAGTACGTGAAGATCGAGGACACCATTCGTGGGTTTAAAGAGATTGTCGAAGGAAAACACGATGATGTTCCCGAACAGGCGTTCTATATGGTCGGCGGCATTGAAGAGGTGCTTGAAAAAGCCAAGGAGATGTCATCCGAAGGATAAGGAAAAGGAATCGAGGATATGGCTGCAAATATTAGATTAGAGGTGGTAACCCCAGAAAAATATGTGGTCAGCGAGGATGCGCAGATTGTTGTGGCTCCGGGTACGCTGGGAGAATTCGGCGTGCTGAGCGGCCATACCCCTTTCTTGAGCACCCTCAAAACCGGCACTATCCGCTATAAAGATGTCAATAATGTGGAGCGGTGCGTATTTATCGGCGGCGGGTTTGCGGAAGCGTTGCCCGATAAGGTGACGGTATTGGCCGAATCCGCCGAAAGGCGGTGCGATATCGATATCGAGCGGGCGAAATCCGCCCTCAAGCGCGCTCAAAAACGACTCGAAGAAGCCCGGAGCAAAGAAGATATCGAGTTCACCAGAGCACGGGCGGCGCTCGAACGGGCCCTGGAACGGGTTAAACTGGCCGGTAGCGGTACCCGGGGGGGCTGATTTGTTTCCATCATATTAAACAGCATCTATTCAATTAACGTTCAGCCGGTAAATTCCGGCATAAAAGGGGTAAGCCGAAACGGCTTACCCCTTTTTGCATTAGGCTTGGCTTTTTGAGGTGTGCATCGGAATTTTTTGAGAATCGGTATTTGCTAAAAATGTAAATTACTTGACTTTCATCGGCCTGAAAGCTTATAGTGAACACTCATAATATGAGGTGAATACCGGATTTTCAAGAATTCTTCTGACTGCAGGTATTTGCATGATATACAGAAAGAGTTCAGGTAATTTTAAGTTTTAAACTCCATCGGATAATTGAAATTTTTGGGGGGGCAAAAAGGTGCTTTAATTGTTAATGATGATATGATAATCTTCGAGCTAAATTGCCGGGAAGGATTTATACGCATTGAATGAGCAGGTTGAGTGAAGGAAGAAGAGTCGAGTTTCCGTCCATGTACCTGCGGCATCAGAATGATTCTGATGCCGACGTCAGAAACCTTGAGAGAAAACCGCATTCGGCCGGGAATTCCTTTTCAATTGTTTTCTAAGATAAGTAAAGGTTGATTACAGAACATCCCTTTGCCATCTTGCCATCGAACACTTGACTATTCTGATGCTGCATAGATTGCTGATTATTTTATTTGAGATCAAGTACGTCCCCTGCCGTGTACGTGATTGGAAGAAGCGCTTTGATCCAACATCAACGCAAAAGGGAGCCATCCCTGGTTTTGGTGTGCATGTTCTGTACCCACAGAAAAGCCTAAAGAAACCATACGGCACCCACCATGGAAACATGGTTCAAAGACCTACCAACACGGCACAATGGTGGGGGATTCTTTTTAAGGAAATCTCTACTCTCGGCTTTTTATCTCCCGGACAATTCATCGCCATTTTCTCTATACTTACAGCACCTGCGGCGAAAAAGACGGGCAACTAAACAGCTTCTGATCGTCATTTCTTTCGGAGCTTTCGCACCCGAAATGAAGCGCACAACCCGTTTTCCCATCTCCATTTCATTTCTTCATTCATCCGTTCCCTGATTCACCTCATTGAATGAACGGCTTGAGCCCGATCCCTACCTCTTTAGCAGTCCCATATCTATAACAGGATCGGTTTCGAAAGCTGAGTACAAGCTGTTCCTTTTAAAAAATTCAAAGATGATGGTAAGGGTACGAACCGAATGGTGAATTAGAGGGAGAAAAAAATGAATGAATATAGTTTTTTAATCGGCATTATCGGTCTCGGAATCGGGTTTGGCGCCGCCTATTGGATCAAGGAGAAAATCGCTTCCGATAAAATCTCATCCGCGGAACAAGAGTCGGTCCGATTGGTCGAAGATGCCAAGCGGAAATCGGAAACCTTGCTCAAAGAGGCCGAACTCGAAGCCAAAGACCTGCTCTTTAAAATGAAGAGCGAATTTGATGCGGAGACCAGAGAAGCCTGGGCGGAGGTAAAAAAGAAAGAACAGCGGTTGATTCAGAAAGAAGAGAATATCGACCGCAAGAATGAACAGTTCGAAAGAAGGGAAACCGAGCTTGGCCGACGGGAGAAGACGGTCGGCGAAAAAGAAGAAAGCATTCAGGAAAATGAACGAAAATTCAATGAACTGATTCAAGAACAGAAAAACCAGCTCGAAAAAATATCCGGTCTTACCGCCGAACAGGCCAAAGAACTGTTGATTCGAGCCATGGAGAACGAGGCTCGGTACGAAGGGGCCAAGCTGATCAAAAGAATCGAAAATGAGGCCAAAGAAGAAGCGGACAAAAAAGCCAAAGAGATTATTGCGACCGCCATTCAACGGTATGCCGGTGATTTTGTGGCTGAACGCACCGTTTCGGTGGTTCCGCTTCCGAGCGATGAGATGAAGGGCCGGATTATCGGACGGGAAGGGCGGAATATTCGGGCCCTTGAGGCGGCGACCGGAATCGATCTGATAATCGACGATACGCCTGAGGCGGTGATCCTTTCCGGGTTTAATCCGGTTCGAAGAGAAGTGGCGCGGCTTTCACTGATGCGATTGATATCCGACGGGCGGATTCATCCGGCCAGAATCGAGGATGTGGTCAAAAAAGTGGGGCGCGAGATCGATGTGACGATAAAGGAGGCCGGAGAGCAGGCCGCCTTTGATCTCGGCGTCCACGGAATCCATAACGAACTGATCAAATACATCGGGCAGCTTAAATTTCGAACCAGTTATGCTCAGAATGTATTGCAGCACTCGGTGGAAGTGGGATTTTTGTGCGGCATTATGGCCGCGGAGTTGGGTCTCAACCAGAAACTGGCGCGTCGAATGGGTCTGCTCCACGACATCGGGAAAGCGGTGGATCATGAAGTCGAAGGACCGCATGCTTTGATCGGGTCCAAATTGACGAAAAAATTCGGGGAATCCCCGAAAATTGTGCATGCGGTGGCCGCCCACCATGAAGACGTTCCGCCCTCTTCGGTATACGCGCTGTTGGTCCAGGCGGCTGATGGGCTTTCCGGGGCACGGCCCGGGGCCAGAAAGGAATTACTTGAAAATTATATCAAACGACTGGAAGAACTCGAAAATATCGCCAATTCCTTTCAAGGTGTCGTGAATTCCTATGCCATTCAGGCCGGCAGGGAAATTCGGGTCATGGTCGAGAGCAGCATCGTTTCCGATGAGGAGGCCATTCTGATGAGCAAGGATATCGTAAAAAATATCGAGGAATCATTAACATTTCCGGGCCAGATTAAGGTAATGGTGATTCGGGAGACGCGGGCGGTCGAATACGCGAATAAGTGAGGTGAGATCTGATGAAGAACGTGCTGGATATTTTGCGGGAGCGGGGCTTTATAGAACAAACCACTCATGATCAAGAGTTGAGGTCTTATCTCGAAGACGGCGAACGCACCTGCTATATCGGGTTTGACCCGACCGCTTCCAGTCTTCATGTCGGCAGCCTGGTTCCGATCATGTCGCTGGCTCATATGCAAAGACACGGTCATCGACCCATTGCGCTGGTCGGCGGAGGAACCGGTCTGATCGGAGATCCCAGCGGTAAAACCGAAATGCGCCAACTGCTGACCGCCGACATCATTGAAGAGAATGCCCGGGGGATTCAGCAGCAGCTGTCTCAATTTATCGACTTTTCGGAAGAAAAGGCGCTGATGCTGAACAATGCCGACTGGCTGACGAAACTCCGGTACATCCCTTTACTCCGGGATATCGGTCGCCATTTCAGCGTAAACCGCATGATCAAGGCCGAAAGTTATCGCATGCGTTTAGAATCGGAGGAGGGGCTCAACTTTATCGAATTCAATTATATGGTTCTTCAGGCCTATGATTTTTTGAAACTGTTCGAGGATTTTGATTGCGGCCTGCAAATGGGGGGGAGCGATCAATGGGGCAATATTGTTCAGGGGATCGAATTGATTCGGCGGGTGAGGCAAAAACCCGCCTTCGGTATTACATTTCCGCTGATCACCACCAGCAGCGGGATAAAAATGGGGAAAACCCATGCGGGCGCGGTCTGGCTTGATCCGGAGCGGACCTCGCCCTACGATTATTATCAGTTCTGGGTGAATACCGATGATCGGGATGTGACCCGTTTTTTAGCTCTATTCACCTTTTTACCCATGGAAGAGATTGCTGCCGTGAAGACCCTTCAGGGTGCCGACCTGAACAGCGCCAAAGCGGTCCTGGCTTTTGAAGCGACTGCCTTGGCCCATGGGTTCAAAGAGGCGGTGAAGGCCAGGGAATCCGCTTTGCGTATGTTCGGCGGGCGCGACATACCGGGCGATATTTTGCCCTCAAGCACTATACCTCGAAACAGCGCATCCCATGGCACGGATTCGGTGCCCAGTTCTCCGGTGCGTCCGGAGGAGATTGAACAGGGCATTCCCGCATTCAAGATATTCAACCAGGTCGGGTTGGCCGATTCGGGCGGGGCTGCAAGGCGGCTTATTTCTCAAGGCGGGGCCTATATCAACGACATCCGAATCGATGCTGCCGATTATATGATTACAGCGGATCATCTTCAAGATGGAGAAATACTCCTGAGAGCGGGAAAAAAACGCTATCATAAATTAATCTTGGAGCGCTAAAAAATCGCTTGACTTTGCCGGCACGTAAATATAGTATCCTCTTTTTTTCGGCCCGATCGGGGAGCATCTCCGACCGGGTCGATCATTTTCGGCGCGAATCGAA
>JBKHDE010000126.1:0-13047 GCA_046541495.1 Desulfococcaceae bacterium | reverse complement strand
CTTGCCGAAGCCAGTGAACGCTCCGGAAAAAACCGAAGCGAAATCGCCCGGGAAGCCCTTCGTCGTCAACTGCGCCTTGAAAAATTCGAGAATATCCGCAAACGGGCCATGCCGTTTTCCGAGGCCCGAGGATACCTGACGGACGAAGATGTTTTCGAAGAGATTTCTTGAAGGTTTTTCTGGAGCTTCGTCGAATTCTGACCGAAAAAATCGGCCTTCCGGAGGATGTCATTTCCGATTTTTTCGATCTGCTCCGGCAGGATGCGATCTGTTCGACGGCTGAAGAAATCCTCGACATCGATTTTCCGGATCCCGACGACATTCCGATTCTCTCTTCGGCGCTGGACGGGGGTGCGGATTATTTGATCACAGGCAACAAAGCCCTGCTCGAACTCGGCAAGCTTTCGAATATGGCAATCCTCTCTCCCCGTGAATTCTGGAATAAACTGAAATCAGGAAAAAACGCAGAATGATCACTTCCGTATGATCGAAGCGTCAGCCCCGCCCTACTCCAGCAGGACCATACACTCCGGGTTATTCGCGATCGCCTTCACGAACTGCTCGGTCCGCACTTCGAGCCGTCTTTTGATCACCCGCAGGAGCCGCTGACTGAAGATGAACCCCAAGGCATTGTCGGCTTCCATGGTCTCGTGGGTCTTGTCGGCATCCAATACCAGAATTTCCGACAGCTCGGCGCAGATGGCCTCGGTGGTATAGGGCTGGCGGAGCATGGCGGACCAGCCGAAAGAGTACCCCGGCTTGACGGAACCGAAGGTGACGGTCATTTTGTCCGACAGTCGCTTTTCAAGCACCACCTTGCCCGACCGCAGAAAAAAGAAATTGGCCGCCGGTTCTCCTTCCCGGAACACGAATTCGTCCTGCTTGTATTTTCGAAGTTCCATATGAGGCAGGAGCTTTTCTTTCATCTCTTCGGTGAGATGGCTCAACAATACAATGCCTTTTAAATCATCTAAGGTGACCATATGCGTCTCCTTTGAAATTGAGGTTTCAGGATCGGCCCTCGATTCAGGTGAAGAAAAAAAGGATCACCACGAACAGGGTGGCCGCGGCCGCGCTCAACCCGATGGGAACCGACCCGGTTTCAAAGGCGGCCAGAATTCGCGCCCGAATCTTACCGGATTCATCCCTGGACATTCCCGAAAGGGCCCGAACAGCCGGAACGAAGAAGAGTATCAGGTTCGCGGGAGCTTGTTTGGCGAACCGGCAGACCGACCCGGTCAGCTTTTTAGCCAAGAGTTGATCGGCGATGCCGTTCAATCCGTTCAGCCCCCGGTCCGCGGCGCCTTGAAAGATCCGACCGCCGATCCGGTAGAACCAGTCCACGTCCAGATTGATCGCACGGACCTCGGGCGGGTAGTACCCGGACCGGATCATCAGGGCGAAGGCAAACATCCCGAACATGAGAAGCTGAAGCTGCCCCACCACATGGGCCCCGGTGTAGGGCACATAATCCACCGGATACGGCAGAATGCTGTAAAGCGGTTGGGGAAAGACCCCGAGAAACACGCACAGAAACGCTGCGATTCCCATGGCGATCAGCATATTGACCGGCGGCTCCTCGGCCCGAATGCCCGAGTCATGTCCGAAAAAGGTGAAAAACGGCACCTTGATTCCGGCATGGGCGATGACCCCGGCGGAGGCGAACTGAAGCATGAGCCAGGCGATGGGGATATGTTCGTGGCCCGCGGCGCTGATGATCATCGACTTGCTCACGAAACCGTTGAAAAGCGGAAAGGCCGAAATCGAGGCCGCGCCCACCAGGCAGAAGAGGCAGGTCAGGGGCATGGTTTTGTACAGCCCGCCGATTTCGGTACACTTGATCTTGCCGGTCACATGGAGCACCGACCCGGCCGCCATGAACAACAATGCTTTATACAGAATATGGCAGAAGGCGTGGGACACGGCGCCGTTAATGGCCAGTTGGGTGCCGATGCCGATGCCGCACATCATGAACCCGACCTGGTTCATCAGGCTGTAGGAGAGGACCCGTCGAATGTCGTTTTCGATTTCCGCATAGAAGACCGGGAAAATCGTCATAAATGCGCCCAGCCAGATCAGGAGTTCGGTGCCGGGAAAGATCCGGGCCATGACATAAACCGCGCTCTTGGTGGTAAATGCGCTCAGAAAAACCGACCCGGTGGGGGTGGCTTCCGGATAGGCGTCCTGAAGCCAGGGATGAAGCGGCGGAATGGCCGCGTTCAGGGCGATGCCGATGAAGATAAGCCAGGAGCCGGGACCGGACAGGGTCAGTTTTTGGATCGCCACCCCGCCGGTGTCATGGACATACAGGATGATGCCGGCCAGCAGAAAAAGCCCGCCCAGGAGATGAACCAGGATATACCGATGGGCCGCGGCCCGGGACCGCTCGGTCCGGCGGGCCAGAATCAGAAAGGTGGAGGCGACCGCCATGATTTCCCAGAAGATGTAAAGGGAGAAGAAATCACCGGCAAAGGTGACCCCGAGGGCCCCGCCGGCATAGGCGAAGGCGGCGGTGTGCTGAAGGTCGTCCTCCACTTTGAGGGCAAAGAGAAAGGCGATGAACGAGATGAGCACGAAAATGTAGGCGAAGACCCGGCTGAGGGCGTCGATCCGCCCCAGAATCAGCTCATACCCCAGCACCCGGTAAACCCAATAGGTATCGTTCGGCAGACTGAAGAGCACCGCCAGGGCCGCGGCGGGCAGAAACAGCATCATTCCCCGCTTGGCATAGGCGGGCATCAGCGGCACCAGCAGGCCGCCGATCAGGAAAACAAAGGCCGGATGCATCCAGACATCAATCATCATAATAGCCTTCCCGCCGTTTCACGAAAAACCGAAGAATTTTAGCGATGGTGATCACCAGAACGCAGGAGACGAACCCGTAGGCCGCGAAAAACTGGTGTCTGCCGGCCCAGGGAAATTCCGCGTGCTTGTGGACGAACGGGTCCGCCGCCAGCAGGACCGCCAGAGACAAATAGAAGCCCCAAAGGAGCCGCTTTACATTTTTGGGATTGTCGAAGATCTTGATCTCTTTTTTCATATCCGCCTCATGGATGCCGTTTCAGATTAGAGGCTGGTTGCAAAGACATAAACCAGATAAAGCGTGGCCAACGCCATGGCGATGCCGAAGGCGGTCGGATACCCCTTCACCGGTTCATGATGCAGTTCATCCGGATTCGATTCATGGTTCTTCGTATTTTCATCCATCGGATTATCCTCCTCCGGTCATGGTCTGAACCGCCAGGGCCGCCAGCCGCAGAAAGGGCTGAGGGTAGAAAAAAAGAACCACCGACCCGACCGCGGTCACCACCAGCGGGGCCAAACACCAGATCGGGGCCTCGGCGATCCGGTTGTCGAACATCGCTTCGCCCGGAGCGCAGAAAAAAGCCCGGTAGACGATCGGCAGAAAATAGGCCGCGTTCAACAGCGAGCTGGCCAGCAGCACCACCAGCATGGCGTACTGGTGGGCCTGCACCGTGCCCAGCACCAGGTGCCACTTGCTGATGAAACCCCCGGCCGGGGGCAGCCCGATCACGCTGAGCGACCCCAGGAAAAAGGCCCCCATGGTCACCGGCATGCGCCGGCCGATCCCGACCATGCCGCTGATGTGCTTGATCCCGGTGGCCACGAAAATGGCCCCGGCGCAAAAAAAGAGGGTGATCTTGCCGAAGGCGTGCATGGCGATGTGGAGCATTCCGCCGGTCATCCCCGCCTGGGACAGCAGCGCCACCCCGAGGACAATGTAGGAGAGCTGCCCGATAGTGGAAAAAGCCAGCCGCCGTTTGAGTTCATCCTGGGTCAGGGCGATCAGCGAAGAAGTCAGAATGGTCACCGAGGCGATGACGCAGATCAGGGTATCGAAATGGAAGGCGGCCAGAAGGTCGGTTCCGAAGACCCCGGTGATGATCCGGACCACGCAGAAGGCTCCCACCTTGACCACCGCCACCGCATGCAACAGCGCGCTGACCGGGGTCGGGGCCACCATGGCGGCCGGCAGCCAGGAATGCATCGGCATGATCCCCGCCTTGGCGAATCCGAATATAAACAGAAGCAGCAGCACCAGCAGGGTCGATCTGGATTCGATGCCGCCCATGAATCCCTGAGGCGTGAAATCGAGGGTGCCGGTCAAATGGTAGGCCGTCAGCATGGCCGGAAGCACAAAAGCGATGGAGCCGCCCAGAATGTAGAAAAGGTATTTGCGGCCCGAGCTTCTCGCCTCCCGGTCCTGGTGGTGGGTGACCAGGGGATAGGTGGCGAAGCTGAGGGCTTCATAAAAAAGATAGAGGGTGAACAGGTTGCCGGCAAAGGCGACCCCGAGTGTGGCCGACAAGGCCAGTGCGAAAAAACAGAAGTACCGGGTCTGGCTGTGCTCATGAAGCCCCCGCATGTACCCGATGGAATAGGCCGACGTAACAATCCACAAAGAAGAGGCCACCACCGCGAAAAGCATTCCGAAGGCATCCACCCGAAAGGTGATTCCCAGCCCCGGCAGGACCTCGGCCAGGGTATATTCCAACCGAACCCCGCTGAGGACCATCGGGATCATGGAAACGACGATTCCGAATTTGGCCAGGGCGGCGGCAAAAGTCCACCCTTCGCGCACATTGGGACTGCGGCTCAGGATAATCCCGGGCACTGCCAGCAAGGAGGTCAGCACCGCCAGAAGCGGTTTAAGGGAGAGGATGGTGTTCATAGGTTTCGCTCAGCCGATGTCCGTTTCAGTGCAGATCCGTTCTCATTCCATTTTATATGGCCGGCGGAATCGCCAAATCGATAATCCGGGTGACGATATCCCCGGTATAGATCCCCAGAACAATCAACGACACCGCCGCCAGCACAAGGCAGGCCAGCATGCCGGCCGGGGCTTCCCGAATTTCCATGGCCGGAGGGCCGTGGTGTGCGCCGTGGCCCCCCTCCCCTTCCGAAAAGGGTTCGAAATAGCCGATTTCAATGATTCGGAAAAAGAGGACCGCATTCACCAGGCTGCTGAACAGCAGTGCAACCACGAACCCGTAATGACCCGCGGCGATGCCGCCGGAGATCAGGTACCATTTGCTGAAAAACCCGCAGGTAGGGGGCACCCCGATCAGCGACAAGGCCGCCACCGTAAACGCGGCCATGGAGATGGGCATTTTCCGAAAGAGCCCTTTGAGGTCCTCGAAATCATCCCCGCATATCTGGTAAACCACCGCCCCGGCGGCTAGAAAAATGCAGAGCGTCATCACCGCATCATTCAGAATATGAAGCACCGCCCCGGTCACCGCCATACGGTTGCCGAGCCAGAATCCGCCCACCATGTAGCCGACTTCGGCGATGATCACATAGGTGAGCATCCGCTTCAGGCGGGTTTGGGCCAGGGCGAACAGCGACCCCATAATGATGGCCGCCACCGCCAGCCAGACCATCACCTCGCCCAGGTGCATCATCTTGAAGGAAAAATCGGGGGTGAAAACATCAAAGGTGATCCGGATCATGACATAGATCATCACCTTGGTGGTCAAAGGCGCGATCACCCCGATGGAGGCCGAGGGCGAAAAGGAATAGGCGTTGGGCAGCCAGGCATGGAGGGGAAACAGCGCCATTTTGATGAAAAGCCCGGTCATGCAGAGCAGAAACGCCAGCACCATCACCGGCGAGCCGTAGAACCCGGGCAGAAGGGAAGCGATGTCGGTCATGTTGAGGGAGCCGGTCATCAGATACAGAAACCCGATCCCCAGCAAATAGAGGCTGGCCCCGATCGTGCCCATGAAAAGATAATTGAGCCCGGCCAGGGGGGCCCGTTCATTGCCGATGCCGATAAGGGCATACCCGGTCAGAGAGGAGATTTCCAGCAGCACGTACAGGTTGAAGGCGTCGCCGGTGGCGACCATGCCCGACAGCCCGGTGACAAAGAGCACATAGAGGGCGTAGAACCCGCCGAGCTGTTCGGGGAAAGACTCCTCAACGGTCCGTTTGTTGGCGATCAGGTTCAGAAAGGCGACAAAAAAGATGACCACCAGGACCAGTCCGTTGAGGCGGTCGATGCGGTAGAGAATCCCCCAGGGCGCCGGCCATCCTCCGAGCCGGTAGAGAATGACGTCCTTGTCCAGAACCGACGCCAACAATCCTATCGAGACCAGCAGAGAAGTGAACAGGCCCAGGGCGGCGAACGGAAAACAGAGGCGCCGGTTCAGCCATCCCGCCGCCGAGGTCAAGAGGGCCGCGATCAGCGGGACGATGATGATCAAAGCAGGAAAATGCGGGCTCAGGCTCTCCATGCGTTCCCTTTACTTATTCCGCAGCCGGCCCCGGATTTCATCCTCCTCCAGGGTGCCGTATTGGTGATACACCTTGACCGCCAGGGCCAGGGCCACGCCGAGGGTGGCCACCGACACCACGATGGCGGTGAGCATCAGGACATGGGGCAGCGGGTTGATGTATTCGGCGGCATGAATCACCTCATGGCCGTGGCCGTTGTGACCGTGCCGGATAATTGGAATGGTGGCCCCCCGTTTGGCGGCGGTGGAGACGTAAAAGAGGATGATGGCGGTCTGAAAGATGTTCATTCCGATAATCTTTTTTACCAGATTGTTTTTGGCGATCATGGCGTACAGCCCGATCATCACCAGGATCACCACCCCCAGGTAGTTGTATTTGGAAGCGATATCGGAAAACAGTTCCACGCCCATCAGAGCCCCTCGTCGTGCCGGCCGGCGGAGGAGAGATTATAATAGATCCATACCATCACCGCGGATACCGCAATCCCCACCCCGATCTCGACGATGAGCATGCCGTGAGACCGTGCCATGACCGGGTCCACCCCCAGCAGAGCGGCCAGGGCGCCGTAATCCAGAAAAGCGGCCCCGAGCACCATGCACAGAGCCCCGGTTCCGGCGTAGATCAGCACCCCGGCGGACCCGAGCACCGCCGTGGCCTGCTCCCCGATCCGCTGAATGGACCGGCGAAGATCGTAAGAAATGGCGAACATGATGACGGCCGCCCCCAAAATGACGCCGCCCTGAAATCCGCCGCCCGGGCTGTGGTGGCCGTGGGCGATGACATACAGGGCGAAGATCTGCAAAAACGGGGTGATGAACCGGCTGGTCGATTTTATGATCAGATCATGGGGGACCCAATTGGAATCGATCCGTTCGAAAGATCCGCTTTCCGTGGGCAGCTTTCCGCCTTTTTCGATGCGAAGGGTAATCCCGGTAGGAATGTGACGGTAAAGGCGGCACTCCGGAACCTGACGCTGAAGCACCCGCAGCAGCATGAAACAGGCCAGACCGGCGGCAAAAATCACCGTGGTCTCGAACATGGTGTCGTAGCCCCGGTAATCGGCCAGCACCGCCGTGACCAGGTTGGGAACGGCTGTTTCCGCGATCGCTTCCTCAATATAATGCGGCGACACGTGGAGACTGGGGGGGGATGCCGGGTCTCCCCACTCCGGAAAAAAGAAGACACCGTACCGCAGCAGCGATCCGAAGGCGATGACGATCAGAAGTCCGATAATCCGCATACCCGATTCTCCCGTCTAATCCTTGCTGTTTCGCGTGGTGTGAAACACCGCCGCCACAAAGAAAACGGTGCTCACCCCGGCGCCCACCGTTGCTTCGGTAAAGGCCACATCCACCGCCCCCATGATTGCCCAGAGCAGACACATCATGAAACTATAGGCCCCGAAGAGGATGGCCGCGCTCAGCAGGTCTTGGACGGTGATGGCGGCGATGCCGGAGAAGATCACCAGGGTCAGAATGATGAAATCAAGCTCCCAGATCACGAAAATCCTCCGTTTCGGATTTGGTCCAGGGTTCCATTCCGGCCCGCACCCCGGCGTCCACAATGGCGTGGGTGGCGGTGGGGCTTGTGATAAAAACCAGCACCGAAATCAGCAGAATCTTGAGGCCGGTCAGCACCGAGGCCAGCGAAAGATCGAGGCCGACGACATACAGGGCCATGGCGCCCATGGCCATCAACTGACCCATGGTGTCCAGCTTGCCGGCGGGATGGAGCCGGGTGTAAAAATCGGGCATCCTCAGAATACCGACCGCCCCGCCGGTAAAGAAGAATAGCCCGATGACCAGTAAAAACCCCACGAGAATGTTCATCGATTCCTCCTTGAAAAACTCATCTTAGAACCGGCCGATCGCCCGATTACCGGAACCGGGTTTCGTCGTACAATCCTTTTCGTTTCTGAAAATAACGCGCGGCCGCCAGCACCGCGATAAAGTTAAGGGATGCGTAAGCCAGAGCGATGTCCACGAACATATCCACCCGCTGATAGATCAGCCCGATCAGGATCAAGAGCACCGTGGTCTTGCTGCCGATGGCGTTGACCCCGATCATCCGGTCCAGCACCGTCGGACCGAAAATGGCCCGGTAGAGGGTCAGGACCATCAGAAAACAGAGATAGATGCTCGAATAGAGAAAAAAAGCGGTCATTCGCCGAAAACCCTCCCGACCCGGGTTTCCATTTCACCGGGCAGGTTCTCCCCGGAATGGGTGTCGATGACATGGACGGTATAGTCCCCGTAGATCCCTGACACGTAAACGGTGATGGTGCCGGGGGTCAGGGTGATGGAGTTGGCGAATATAAGATGGGAAATTTCTTTTTCCAACCGGCTTTTGAAGGTGATGATTCTGGGATCGATGACCTCCATTATCCGCGGATGGAACACCAGATACATGACATGCAGGTTGGCGATAAAAACCTGATAGAGGAGCCAAGGAATATACCGGGCGAATCGGAAGGTATTGCCGATAAAGTCCTTGAAATCAGGCGATGTAAACACCAGGCCGGCCGACTGATAGGCGACGATGATGCTGGAGATGACCCCCAGGGTGAGGTGAAAGAAATCGAATTTTCCGGATAATATGATCCAGGTGGTGATGCAGAACAGAAAAGTGAGCATGAAAGGCACCGCTCCCAGGATGCGATTGCCCAGCATGAAAAAACGGCCCCAGCTTTCGGGGCTCCCTTGTTCTCCGTTTTTCTCTTCGGCCACGCTCAATTACCTTTCTCTGAATGAATTCAGATGGCGGTTGAAAACCGGGATCGGCAGAATTGGATAATAAATCAGAGAATAATGATGCTCATTTCTAATGAAAAAATTAAAATTTTCAAAATACGGAATTAAATTGCCGAATGGCAATCATTAATTTAAAGGAGATTGAACGAATTAATTGGATGTATTCGTTGCATACAATTCATGGGTTGTCAATAGTTTTTTAATTCTCACATTAAGCCACCAATTTCATTGATTTTTCTCCTTCACACATTCACACAATATCCTATCAGGACATTCCTGGTACATACGACCGATTGACTGCAAATCGCCCGCATGCTTCGCCTGTTGTATTCTTTGCCTCCCGGCGGCCCTACATGCCGGGATTCGCTTTTGGTTTTTCGCTTTGTTTTCTGTTTATTCCGATTATTCTCAACCTGAGCTGTGAATACGGTCTCAGCCCGTCCAAATTCCTGATTCCGGTCTCCTATGCCTCCATCCTGGCCGGCACCTGTACCCTGATCGGCGCCTCCACCAATATCATCGTCCGGGCCAAGACCCGAATCTGATTTTTACAGAAAAATACACTTCCTTTGAGGTATTCGAGGTGATCCGCGGCACCCATATTCTCTATCCGTTCAGACAGGAAGTACGGGTTCAATCGGGGGATATGGCCGGGCTGTTCATCCCGACATTCTGGCCGTTTTAGATGGAACCGGATCATCGGTTAAAGGCGCCACCCGTTCTCGAATTCGGCCCGATGCCGTCCATTCGAAAAAATCATCGGCGAGCCGTCTGCCGGCTTCCATGACACGGCGCCAATATGCCTTGCGCTCGGCATCCCGCCCCTGAAAGGTCCGGAAGTCATTTCGGTCGGGAATTTTGCCGTAGGGCAGCTTTTTTACGAATTCCCGTGAGGGGGCGACCACCAGCACGTTTTTCATATAATCGGCTCTCGGCCGGCGCCATGTAAGTCCCTTGTCGAGCCACCCGGGAATGATCCGATCGGTGTAGTGAGGAAACAGCACCAGCTTGCCGGAATTATCGCCGAAGGGAAGATTGAGGTGATAATCCAGAACCCCGCCGTCCCGGTAGAAACCGGGGGCCGCGCCGGGAATATCCCTCACCGCCTCCATGATCATGGGGATGGCGCCGGTGGCCATGAGCGCCGGCTTCAGGTTGTTCGGGGTCAGGGTACAGGCTTGTATGGGAAACTCATTCATATGCCGGAAGGGCGGCACATCCCGGGGATCATAAAACAACCCTCTTTCAAAAAACAGGCCCAGGAACCGGCGACCGACCGCATTGGCCAGAATGGCGGCTATAAACCCGAGTGTGAGCGGAGATGCCTGTCTGACCGCGGTGAGCCGCCGGGAGCGAACCGATAATATACTGAGCCGCATGAAGGGATGAGACAACACCTCCCGAACCCCGGCCTCATCCACAAAAGAATCGAGACCCCGCCGCGCCTCCCGGGTGACCTCCGCCGGTCCCGGCCGATCGGAATAGGCCTGGCTCAGGTAAGCGTGGTGAAACCGCTCGATCGCTTCTTCGGAATCATTTTGGGCCGCGGCCGCAAACCGCCAGGCCCCGATGGAGGAGCCCACCAGAAACAGCGATTCGGTTCTGGGCCCGAACCATCTTGAAAACAGCATTCTATCCAGATGGGCCAACACCAGACACTTGGGGCCGCCGGCGGCGCCGGCCACGGTAGACACATCCTCGGGCGCCAAACCGCCCTCCCGAATCCGGTCCAACGCCTCCTCGCCGGCCATGCAGAGCAAATTTTCAGACATATCAAGAAAGCCTCCGGTTTGTGATTCATCCCTATACCTTCATCCTTTTCTCACTGTCAACCGGAAGGTTTTAAAGATATTTTCCTTAAATTCACCCCGGTTCGGATTCGGCGTGGTTGACACCCGCCCTTCTCTTTCTTAGAATTAGTAATAATTTTAGGTGAGAAAGCTTCAGCAAAAAAACGAAATCGCACCGAAACCACCGTCGATGCGAATTCATTGATAAGGGAGACCGACCATGGCGAATTCAAGGGATATGGGCAACCCCCAGCAGGGCATGTCCGAACAACAGTATTTGGCGCAGTTGAAATCCACCTTCATGCAGATGCCGAATGACATTCCGCTGTATATGTTTGTGCAAAAGGGCAAAGAGGATATGTTCGTGCAGGCCAACCGGCAGATCGTGCGGGCCTTTCGGGAGCTGACGAACAAGATCGTCTTCAAAGAATTCAACCTCGACCACGAACTGGCAAAAAAATGGAATGTCACCCACTCCCCCACCCTGCTCGTGGCGCCGGAGCGCTTTTCCATTCGCTGGCTCGGCGCCCCTCTGGGGGAGGAAGGCCGCACCTTTCTGGAAACCCTGCTTCTGGTGGGCATGAACCAAAGCCACCTCAATGAGGAGGCCCGCAAGGTGCTTCGCAAAATCGATTCGCCGCGGGATGTCAAGGTATTCGTGAGCCCCACCTGCCCCTACTGTCCCCAGCAGGCCCTCAACGGGGTTCAGGCGGCGGTGGAAATGCCGGACCTGATCAACCTGGAGATCGTAGACATTCAGTGCAACCCGGATCTTGCGGAAAAATACTCGGCCCACAGCGTGCCCCAAACCTATGCCAATGACATCCTGGTGGGCCAGGGGGCTCAGACTCAGGAAATCTTCTGCCTGTCGCTCCAGAAACTGGAGCCCCAGAGCGTGTTTATCCCGGATGTGGATGCGGAGCTGGTGGAAAATGACCTGGTCATCGTGGGCGGCGGGCCGGCCGGACTCACCGCCGGCATCTATGCGGTGCGCAGCGGTCTGAATTCGGCCATCGTCGAACGGGAGGCCCTGGGCGGCCAGGTGGCCACCACCCCCATTGTGGAAAATTATACCGGATTCACCCAGGTGGGCGGCAAGACCCTGGTGGACATCATGGTCAGCCATGCCCTTCAGTACACGACGATTTTTCAGGGGGAAGAGGTCCTCGACATTCAGCCGGGCGACCCGGTGGTGGTGCAAACCTCCCGGCGCAAATTTCACACCCGGGCGGTCCTTCTGGCCACCGGCGCCGTCCACCGTCATCTGGGGGTTCCGGGTGAGAAACGGCTGTCGGGCAAGGGGGTGAGCTACTGCAGCACCTGCGACGGACCCATCTTCGTGGGTAAAAAGGTGATCATGGTGGGCGGCGGAAACAGTGCGGTCACCGAAGCCCTTCACTTGCACCACATGGGCGTGGATGTCACCCTGGTTCACCGGCGGGACAAATTGCGGGCCCAGGATTATCTGATTCAAAACCTCAAGGATGCCGGCATTTCGGTCCTCTGGAATACCGAGGTTCAGGAAATTCGGGGCGAAAACAAGGTGCAGGAGGTCCTCCTGCTCAACAATCAGACCGGCGAAACCTCGACCATGGCGACCGACGGCGTGTTCATGGCCATCGGCTACTCCCCGGCTGTGGAACTGGCCCAAAAACTGGGGCTCGAACTCACCCCCGACGGATTCATCAAGCATGACCGGCACCGAACCAGCATCCCCGGCATCTACACCGCCGGCGATGTGGAGGGCGGTTACAAGCAGATCGTCACCGCCGCCGGCCAGGGCGCCGAAGCCTCCATGGTGCTGTTCGAGGATCTGCTCAACCCCTACTGGATGCAGAAAAAGGAAGCTTCATGAGCATATCGGAGAACTTCTTGAAGGTGCGGAAGGAGGTACCCGAAGAGGTCACCATCCTGCTGGCCTGCAAGACCCGCACGCCGGATGAGGTGGCGGAGGTGATCGCCGCCGGCGCCACCGATCTGGGGCACAACTATGTGCAGGAGGCCGAGGAAATGGTCGAGTCCCTGGGGGACACCGCTTTTCAGGCCCGGTGGCATATGATCGGCCCGCTCCAGAAGAACAAGATCAACAAGGCTTTGCGCCTGGTGGATGTCATCCAGACCGTCCACTCGGTCAAGCAGGCCGAGGCCATCGACCTGCGGGCGGCCCGGATCGACAAAATCGTCTCCGTTTTCATCGAAATCAACAGCGGCCGGGAATCCAACAAATCGGGCATCGATCCGGATTTTGA
>JBKHDE010000125.1:0-13067 GCA_046541495.1 Desulfococcaceae bacterium | reverse complement strand
GGGCCGAATGCAGCAGGACTACCGGGCAGAACCGAGAGTGCCGAGCCGGATCGATCGAAGCAAGTTCGAAAAAGTGGACGGCACTATTGTTGAACTCAAAGATGTGAAACTGGCCGGATTCGATGAAAAACATGTGGTCGCCAGAATCAAGAATCGCGAAAACATGGTGGCCAAGGTCGATCTGGGGCCCAAGGGCCGCATCTCCGATCTGGACATCAAGAAGGACCAGAGCGTCTCCGTCTGGGGCAAACGCGGCACCATCAATGAAAAATACATGCTGATGGCTTACTGGATCAATGTGGACGGAAATCGGGTCTCCATCAAAAGACCCAAGGATATGAACCTGAAGCGGTACACAGGCAAAATCCTCAAACTCAAAAACACCGCTTTCGGCGAAAAAACCGGCAACCATGTGATGGCCCGGGTCGAGCTGGACAAGGGGGGCAAGACCATCGTCAACCTGGGCCCGGAAAATCAGCTTGGGGATCTGAATGTGCAGTCCGGCAAGGAATTTTCCATGCTGGCCCGCCCGGTTTTTATCGAAGGCCAAAAAGCGCTGGTGGCCGAACAGGTGATGATGGGCGATAAAACCGCCACCATCGACTGGGAAAAGGCCAAAAAAGGCTAAACCCCTGACGCGCTGAAAAATACACCTGAATAAAAAAACCTGAATAAAAAAAAGGGTGCGGGCGATCCGATTCGGATTTCCCGCACCCCTTTTATTTTTTCGGCCGTCCCGCTCCGGCTTTTTTTCAAGCCGAGGCGGAACGGTTGTATTCTATCACTGCAATGTTACCCGTTGACGACCTGCTCCATCTCGGTCTCGGCGGATGCGTCGGTCTCGCCTTCCGGCTTGATGGCCGCATCCAGGGCCTCGTCGATTCGGTCCACGAGGATAATGTTCATCGCCTCTCGAACCTCGTCGGGCAGATCCTCCAGGTCCTTTTCATTCCGGTGCGGCAGGATGACCGAGGTCATGCCCGCCCGATGGGCCGCCAGCACCTTCATTTTGATGCCGCCCACCGGCAGCACCCGGCCCCGCAGGGTCACTTCGCCGGTCATGCCGACATCCCCGCGGACCGGCTGCCCGCTGAACAGGCTCGCCATGGCCATCACCATGGCCACACCCGCGGACGGACCGTCTTTGGGGATGGCGCCGGCCGGCACATGGAGATGGACGTCGGTCTTTTCGAACTGATCCGGGTCCACCTGCAGTTCCAGGGCCTTGGACCGAACATAGCTGTGCGCGATCTGTGCGCTTTCCCGCATTACGTCGCCCAGCTGGCCGGTCAGGGTCAGGCCGCCCTTGCCTTTCATTCGGGTGGCCTCGATAAAGAGGATGTCCCCGCCGGTGGCGGTGACCGCCAGTCCGGTGGCGATGCCCGGAATCTCGATGTTTTCGGACAGCTCCGACTCGAACTTTTCTTTCTTCAGATAGGTCCGGACCAGCTCCGGGGTGATCTCCACCTCGGTGCTCTTCTTGCCCACGATGCGCACCGCGCTCTTTCGGCAGACCGCGCCGATCTGACGTTCCAGGTTTCGAACCCCGGCCTCCCGGGTATAGTCCTGAATGAGCTTGCGCAGGGCCTCGTCGGTGAATCGGATTTCATCTTCCCGCAGCCCGTTGGCCCGAACCTGTCGCTCGACCAGGTGGCGCTGGGCGATCTGGACCTTTTCATATTCGGTGTAGCCGTCCAGCTGTATGATTTCCATTCGGTCCCGCAGCGGGGCCGGAATCGTCTCCAGCATATTGGCCGTGGTGATGAAGATCACATCGCTGAGATCGAAATCCACATCCAGGTAATGATCCCGAAAGGCATGGTTCTGGGCCGGGTCCAGGACCTCCAGCAGCGCGCTGCTGGGATCTCCGCGCCAGTCGCTGCCGACCTTGTCGACCTCGTCCAGCATGAAAACCGGATTTCGAGTGCCGGCCCGCTTGATCGCTTGAATGATTCTGCCCGGCATGGCGCCGATATAGGTTCGGCGATGGCCGCGGATTTCCGCCTCGTCGCGCATGCCGCCGAGGCTCATGCGGGTGAATTCGCGGCCCAGGGCCCGAGCGATGCTCTGCCCGAGGCTGGTCTTTCCCACCCCCGGAGGGCCGGCGAAACAGAGGATGGCGCCCATGGCTTCGGGCATGCCTTTCTTTCGATCCTGGTCCTTTTCGGCCTCGATATTGCGCTCTTGCGCAAGCATTCGAACCGCCAGGTATTCGATGATCCGCTCCTTGACCTCATTGAGATCATAATGGTCCTCATCCAGGACCTGACGGGCGTTGTCGATATCGGCCTTGTCTTCACTGGATGTTTTCCAGGGCAGTTCCAGAATCCAGTCAAGGTAAGTCTTGATGACCGAGTACTCGGGGGAGTGGGGCGACATCCCCTTGAACCGCTTCAGTTCCCGTTCGGCCTCTTTGCGGACCTCGTCCGGAATATCGGCTTCGTCCAGCTTTTCGGTGTATTCTTCGGCCTCGGACTGGTTTTCATCGGTTTCGCCCAGCTCCTTCTGAATCGCCTTGAGCTGCTGGCGCAGAAAATATTCCCGCTGGGCCTTGTCCATCTCGCCCTTGGCCTCGGTCTGGATTTTTTTGCCGAGGGTGAGCAGTTCTTTTTCCCGGGAGAGATGGGCGATCAGAATCCGAATCTTTTCCTTGACCGTGTTCGCTTCGATGATCTCCTGGCCCTTGGCCACGTCCAGACCGATGCTGCCGGCCACCAGATAGACCAGGTACCGCGGATCTTCCACCTGATTCAGATACTCGATGGCCTCCTTGGGAAGATTCGGAGACAGGGTCACCACCTCCTGGGCCACTTCCCGCAGGCTGCGGGCCAGGGCGTCGGTTTCCAGGTCCTGCTCCATGGTCGCCGGCGACACGGATATCCGCGCCTTCAGATAAGGAGACTCGTCGACCCAGTGGTCGACCCGAAACCGCTCCAGCCCCTGAATGATGACCTGAAGGGTATTGTCGGATGTTCGCATGACCCGCTCGATCTTGGCCACCGTACCCACCTCGTGAACCTGTCCGGGTCGGGGGGTTTCAATGGAGGGGTCCTTCATGCTGACCAGGCCGATGATCCGGTCCCCTTTCATGGCCTCTTCGACCAGGGCGACCGACCGGGGAATCCCCACGGCCAGCGGCATCACCGAATAGGGAAAGGCGACCGTGTTCCGCAACGGCAGAATCGGCAATTCTTCCGGAATATTTGCCATTTTCCGGGTCTTCTCTTCTTGTTCCGTGTTATGCATCTCTTTTTCCTCTATATTCATTCTTTACACCTTTCGGATTGGAATTTTGTTAGCACATTTTTTGCATATCAATTTCGCTCGTTTGCAAGGGAAATATAATGCCTCATTATTTTTTGTAAAGTTCAATGGTTGCAATCACCGGTCGCATGCCGTGCCACCTCCATTCCGATTGGCGAAGTGAATTCTTTTTGGTTTCCTAGTATGAAAAATAACCATTTTTATTGCATCCGCCACTTTTTTTATGGATGGCCCATCAGCGATGGTAGGTTTTGCCGACGCCCTCGGGAAACGCTTCTTGACAGGAAGTCCCGACGGGCTCATTTTTACGGAGTATTCCATCCGACCCCCCGCCGGTGCGATTCCTTGTTCCCGGCGGGTTCGGACCGAACGAAAATCGAGACGCGACGGAGGTTGTTGTGAAAATCATTATCGACAGAATCCCCGAAGAAGGGCTTGACCTGGCGTTTGACGAAAAGCCGGAATCTTTTCCGGTTTTGAACGAGATCGAGGCGTCCGGGGAATGCGTCTTTCCCGAACCGATCCATAATGAACTGACGGTTTCCCGGGTTCGGGACATGGTTTCGGTCAAGGGAACGGTCGAAACCCGGGTCCAGATTCCCTGTGCCCGGTGCCTGGAACCATCCGAGATTCCCCTTAAAAAGCGATTGAACGTCTACTTCACCCGGAATATGCCCGAACTGGAGGGCCCCACCACCAAAGACGGGGTGGAAATTCGGGATGAGGTGATCGGCCTGGTGCCGTTTGAAGGCGAGGCGATCGAACTGGACGAGGTGATTCAAGAGCAGGTGGTCATCTCCCTGCCGTCCCGACCCCTCTGCCGGGCCGAATGCAAGGGGCTTTGCCCCCGGTGCGGCGCGGATCTCAACCGCGAACCCTGCGATTGCGACACCACCCGGTACAACGAGCAGTTCGCGGCCTTGAAGGACCTCAAACTGAAATAGAAAAACGGAGCCAAAAACATGCGGGTGCTGCTGATTTCGGCCAATACCGAACAGATCAACATGCCGGTGCTGCCGCTGGGAATGGCGTGTGTGGCCGCCGCGGTCCAGAACGCGGGCCATGAAGTGCAAACCGTCAACCTGATGGCCCGGCGAACGGACATTCGGGAATACCTCGATGCGGCCGTGGCCGGTTTCGGACCCGACCTCATCGGGGTCTCGGTGCGAAATATCGACGACCAGACCATGGCTCCGCCCCATTTCCTGCTGGATTCAGTCAAACCGGTGATCGAGGCGATTCGGTCATTGACCGATGTCCCCATCCTGCTGGGCGGGGCCGGCTACAGTATTTTCCCCCAGAGCGCCCTGGCCTATCTGGGCGCCGACCTGGGGATTCGGGGCGAAGGGGAACAGATCCTGCCGCTCCTCCTGAATCGCCTGGAAAAAAAGGCGCCCGTGGAGGATCTTCCCGGGGTGTTTACGCGAAGGGGCGACGGCGGCGATCCGCCGAATGCGATCGAACACCTGGAAACATTCCCGCTCCCCCTTCCGAATGTCCATCTTCACCTTCCCGAGGCCTTCGCGGGGGAAGAGATCTGGATGCCCTTTCAGACCCGCCGGGGCTGCGCCATGGATTGCAGCTACTGCTCCACGGCGGCCATCGAAGGCCGCCGGCTGAGAAAACGGCCCCCGGAACAGAGTATCGACAACCTGGCCCGGTTCGTGGACGCCGGATTTGGCCGGTTCTTCTTTGTGGACAACACCTTCAATCTGCCGCCGGCCTATGCCGAAGCCATTTGCGACGAGATCATTCGCCGGAGCCTGAAGATCGAGTGGCGGTGCATTTTTTATCCCCGCCGAACCGAGGAACGATTGATTGAAAAGATGGCCCGGGCCGGATGCGTGGAACTCTCGTTGGGATTTGAAAGCGGGTCTGAAAAGATCCTGAAAAATTTGAACAAGAAATTCACCCCCGAAGCGGTACGCCGAGTCTCCGCCCTGATCAAGCGGCACGGCATTCGTCAGATGGGGTTTTTGCTGTTGGGCGGCCCCGGCGAAACCCGGGAGACGGTGCTGGAAAGCCTTGAATTTGCGGATTCCCTAAATCTGGACTCGGTCAAAGTGACTCAGGGAATCCGCATTTACCCCCACACCCGGCTGGCGAAAACCGCTCTGGCGGAAGGAATCATCGATTCGGAAGATGATCTGCTTCACCCCACCTTCCATATGGCGCCGGGACTGAAGGAATGGCTGCGCCGGACCGTGAAAGAATGGGCCGCAGATCGCCCCCACTGGATGGTTTAATCCGACTTAAAGAAAAACACGGGTGAACGGCTTTTCCCCGATCTTTTCGGCCATGCTGCGAAGCCGGGATTCGGTCTGAGTGAGGTCGATTTTGATCGCCTCTTCCGGGCATTCCCGAACGCAGCTGAAGCAGTAGATACAGTTGTCATTGAATTCGGGATAAGGGGTCAGGGCCACCGCATTGGTTGGGCAGACCTCCGCGCAGACCCCGCACTCGGTGCACTCGGATTGATTCACCTTCCGTTTGGGGATATGGGCCTTGGCCGTCTCCAGGGACATCTTCTCCATATCCTTGCGCAGGTCCGGCGGCTGGTAATCGAGGTCCGCCAGGGGAAGCGCACGACCCTTGCCTTTCGCCAGTTTGTCGTAGACCCCGTGAACCAGCTCCTGAACCTTTTCATCGTCCCCTTCGTCCGGATGCCCTTCTCCCAGCGGAAAATCGGATCGCCACAGGCTTGAATGCACCGCCCCGACCTTGGCGCCGCCGCCGAGGCGGTACCCTTTTTCCGTCAGAGCCTTGCCCATTTCATACAGCGCCATGCCGCTGCAGACGCCGCCCCAGGTGACAAACGGAACCGCCCACAGGCCGCCGCCTTCGGGCAAATTTTTGATGAAGTCCATCACCGGGGGCACCGTGTGGGAGACATAGACCGGGGAGCCGATAAACAGGCATCCCTTTGCCTGCGCTTTTTGGATTTTCTCGTGAATCGGGGCCGGATCATCCCCGCCGCCCAGATCGCATGTGGTCACCTGGCCGCCCATCCGCTCCACCGTTACCTCGATCACCCGGGCCACATGGCGTGTGGCGCCGGCCGGCGAACAATAAGCGATCATCGCCGTATGGGTTTCGGCCGCATCCGTCCTGCTATTCATTTTTCCTCCGTAAAATGTATGGGGTCCACCTCCGAAAATAAAGGATCAGGCCCAGGCGCCCGTCCTCTTCGCATTCTGCTTTTCAATATATCACCGGCCGCCGCCATTTCAAGGGATCAACAAGCGGGAAACCAAAAAAATTACCCGATGGTCTCGATGGGTGCGTTTTTTATAATTACGTGGTATTGGAAAGTAAAAACCGTTTCCCGTCTGCCGTCAACCGGCGGGATGCGAATCGACTTCCCTGAAAGGATGGATGATCATGCACGACCCGGCCGAACAGGCGGCGGACACGCTTCAAAGGGTTCGCAAGCGAACCCCGCTGGTCCATAACATCACCAATTTCGTGGCGATGAACTACATTGCCAACGCGCTTCTGGCCGCCGGGGCCTCTCCGGTGATGGCCCACGCCGCCGAAGAGGCGGCTGAGATGGCCGGTCTGGCCGATGCCCTGGCGCTCAACATCGGCACCCTGACGCCGGAATGGATCACCGCCATGATTCTGGCCGGCCGGGCCGCGGCGGATCGGAACCACCCGGTGGTTCTGGACCCGGTGGGCGCCGGCGCCACTTCCTTTCGCACCGGCTCGGCCCGAAAAATCCTTCGGCAGGTGCCGGTGCGGATCATTCGAGGGAATCCCTCGGAGGTGCTCTCCCTGAGAGGCGGGGAGTCCAAGACCAAAGGGGTGGATACGATCCATTCGGTGGATGAGGCGGCCGAAGCGGCCCGCATTCTGGCGCGGGAACTCGGCCTCACCCTGGCGGTAACAGGACCGGTGGATCTGGTCACCGACGGAGACCGCCTGGTGCGGATTCGCAACGGCCATTCCCTGATGGCCCGGGTGACCGGAGCCGGCTGCACCGCCACCGCCCTGATCGCCGCGTTCGCCGCTATAGATCCTGATCCGGTCGGCGCCGCAACCTCGGCACTGGCCTTTTTTGATGTGGCCGGCGAAATGGCCGCCCAGACCGCTTCGGCCCCGGGCCGTTTCATGATCGCCTTGCTGGACGCCCTGTATACCCTCACCCCGGAAGACCTTCGGCGGGGGGCGAGAATCGACATGGAGAAGCGCTCATGAAACTCCAGGATATCGGAGAATTCGGCTTTATAGACCGGATCGGCGAGGGGTGTCTGGTCCGCCGGCGGGATGTGGTCCAGGCCATCGGCGATGATGCGGCCGCGTTTCGGACCCCGGACGGAGAGGTGACCCTGCTCACCGCCGACATGCTGGTGGAGCGGGTTCATTTTTTGCGGAACAAAACCACCGGCTTCGATCTCGGGTATAAATCCCTGGCGGTCAACCTGAGCGATATCGCGGCCATGGGCGGCACCGCCCGGGAGGCGTTCGTCAGCATCGCCGTTCCCGAAGACTGCCCGCTGGAATTTCTGGACGATCTGTATAAGGGTATGCGGGCCCTGGCCGAAAAGTACGACGTCAACATTCTTGGCGGGGATACCACCGGATCCCCGGCCGATCTGGTGATCAACATCTCGGTGACCGGGTCGATTCCCGAAGACGAAATCCTGCTTCGAAGCGGCGCCCAGCCCGGCGACAGCATCTTCGTCACCGGATGTCTCGGCGACAGCAAGGCCGGGCTTCACCTGATCCTCAACGACATCGAGGCTGACTCCCCGGAACTTCAGGCTTTGATCACCGCCCACGACTTACCCGAACCCCACCTGCGGGAAGGGCGGTTTCTGTCCCGGGCCGACGGGGTCCACGCCGCCATCGACGTCAGCGACGGCCTCAGCTCGGATTTGGGCCACATCCTGAAGAGAAGCGGCGTCGGCGCACGGATTTATGAAGAAAGACTCCCGATCACCGATCCACTGACACACTTTTGCAAGCGGTTCGATTTCACCCCGGCAGAGCTGGCGGTATCCGGCGGGGAGGATTATGTGCTGCTCGGCACCGTGTCATCCGGCCGGTCGAAGGAGACGGCGCGGCAATTCCTGAACCGATTCAAACGGCCCCTGTTTTTGATCGGTGAAATAACCGAATCAGAAGGGATGGTGATGGCGCGCTTAAATGGGCAGGAAGAGACGATTCGGCCTTCGAGTTGGGAGCATTTTAAAGCGAAATGACGAAGCCGGCCAAGTCTGAGGCCCTGATCGGTATGTTTATTCGTCTCGATGAACCGTATCCGGAGAAAAGGCCGGCAGGCAGACGGCAATGTATTCAGCGCCTGCATCGTCGGGGGTGCTGTATTGAACCCACTCATGCGCATTCACGATAACGGCTTCCCCGGCATAGGTGTCGAAGACGCCCGCCTCCGTTTTGACGCGAAGCATGCCCTTCAGAACGAGGGTGTATTCCGTAAATTCCGGCTTCTGCCCCGGTTCGATCCATCCGCCCGGACTGGTCATTCTGGCGATGCTCAATTCGGAGGTCTGAGAATTCACGCGACCGACGAATTCCTCGATCTGTTTGGGTTTATTCCCGGCCGCTTCGATAATGGTGGGCTTGCTGATTTTAACAGGCATGATCGTTTCTCCTTTCTGACTTGATGCTGGAAAAAAAGTGAAATCGGCCTCGCAGTCCCCTGTACCCGCGGATGGCGGCTGCGTTGTCGATAGAATCTTGGTGGCCCCCCGGCCCTCTTTATATGCTGCGGGAGCGAAACCGGCCTGGAGAGGCTTCGGGAAAAAATGAAATCCGGCCTAATGGCTGGAAAACTTGAGAAAGGCGGTCAAAGACAGGATGATGACCAGGCCGCCGCCGTAGTGTACCCAGGTTCCGGTTCCGACGATGAGGGAGTCCATCATGGTGGTGCCCGTTACTGTGACCAGGCCGCCGATGAGCAGCTGCTCGGTCAGATACACCTGCTTTTTGGTCTGAAGCTGATCGAATTCGTTGGTATCGCTCAGGTGCATGAGCAGTCGAAATGCCGACAGCCCCACAATGGCGGGGACCGGCACCAGAATGAGCAGCTCGATGGACAGCAGCAGGGCATGGATGATCTCTTTCGGCTGGCTGAACTCATCGAAAAGGAACGCGCCGAAGGACATCCGAAACCAGCGGTAGAAGACAACGCTCGAAAGCGCGTAGCCGCTGATAAAAACGATCCAGATCGTGGCCCGCATCAGCAGGGCCGAAAACGTCGTGACCTTGGTGACAATCCATTTTTCAATGAACTTTTCCACGGCGGTTGCGAAACTGCCTTTGGTGTGGTGAGGCAGCTTTCCGTAATTCGCCAGGGATTCGTTTTGCTCTTTAGAGATCCGATCTTCCAATTCCGCCATGGTCAGCCTCTTTACAGTTCTATGACGATCATAGGTTTCGGTTGAAGAGAGGCGCCTGGATACACGGCCCCTCCTCAGGAGCATTCGCTGAACTCCCAGTGTACGAAATTGTTCCTTTTAGAACAACCTTTTTCATCCGGTTTCATCAGAACCAAACGGCAGGGGCAGATCTTCCGTGCCTGCCCTCTCCGCCTACCCGGCAATTTGCATAGAGTAACGGCGAACCTGGAACCGGCATCCCCGCCGCCCATTCAGGGCATAGTGAAGCGCCAGGCGCAGAACCAGTCTTCCGGATGCGGGTCGGGCGGGCATCCGATGCACTCGGTGCGGATGCGCGGATCGATGCCGGCTGCAAAATAGCTGTACTCCACCAGACCGGCCGATTTGCAGGGATAATCGTCCAGCCCTTTTTTCCGGCGGGCCGCCTGCACCCGGCAGACGTTCATTTCAAAGACCAGGCCGCCGTCCTCATCATAATAGGTGCGCTGAGTATTGAGCCGTGCGTAGACCCGAAAGTGCAGGGCCTGCTCCAGGCCCGCCAGACCGGGGGATTCATCCAGCCCGAGCAGCCGCTTGATCGACCAGGCCTCAAAAGGACTGAAATGGGCCCAGCAGCTGTCGTTGCAGCGTTTGGCATCGTTCATGCCGCGGCTGAATTCCAGCGTCTGAAACCAGATCCCGTCATTGGCCAGCCAGTTCTTGGACACGGCGTCGATCAGATTCAGCAGGGCGGGCTTGTCCATGCGGGTCAGGGCTTCGGGCAGACCGTCGACCACATTGAACCCGAGGGTCTGACCCAGCCGCTTGATTTGGAGGCCCAGGCTCTTGGCCGAGGCGGCGTCGAGCATCTCCAGGGCCTTGTCCATGCCCATCTGGTGCCGCACCTCGGTGAACCAGAGCGCGTAATGGACGATGATCCGGTGAAAAAAATCGGCGGTCAGCTTGAGCAGGTCCTCTTGGGAGAGATCGTCGATTCGGGCGGCGGTGCGGGGGTCCGGCATGTTCACTTCTCCTTTCTGTGAGGGGTCACGCTCCATTTTGCGGCACGGTGGAGGTCACATTTAAATGAAGCCCTTCCGGCGTTTCAATAATATCGTAATTCAGGATCATTCGGTGAATATTTTTTCCTCAAGCGTCTTGGTTGTTTGGTTTTCTTTTTCTTCTTCTTTGCCATAAACGGGTATTACTCCTGTGGGTTCTTTAAGAATGGATTCGTCCTGCCCAATTTTTCAAAGGATACGGGCAGGCATAGCCTCGGGTCAATAGATTTTTGATTTCTCCCCCGAGGTGTTGCCATGGCACGTTTTTGTTTCATGAGCTTTGAAATTCTTTCGATTTAAGTCTCAGAATTATGGTTTTTCAACAAAAGCTGCCAGTAGTTCCGGGTCTTTTTATCCAAGTTCCTGCTCTTTTCGACAACCTTTTTCAGAAAATCTTCGTCAATCTGAGCCAACAGCCATTTCAAGGATTCCATATCCCCGAAGTTCAAAATACGTTCAGCAATGAAAAAGGAATGCTTCTCCATATTTAATTCATGAAAGTGACAATCCCAGAAGTACTTTACCAGGTTTTCAGGGAGGGGATTATTCATGTTCTCTTATTTTTTTGACGGAGCTGTTTAAAAAGTCCGACCTCGAGTTTTACTTCTTTTATTCATCCAGCCCGGGTGGCAACCGAAATTGGAAATTATTTCTGAATTCTTTGGATGCTTTCCGAAGTGCTTCACCCGCTTTTTCATCCAGCGGGCTTTCTTCTGAAATCCGTTCGGCTAATGTCGCCCATCTTCCCTTTCCGCCAGGCTCAGAAATCATATCCTTATCATCAATGATGACCCGCACGGGTGTTCTTGGAGGAAGATCGAGGTTTTTGATCCGAAGCCCCTTGGTTTCATAGCGACGCCAGACATCCGGATTGTGGGAGGTGGTGATGAGTTGCCCCTGTTTTTCCATTACCAAAGATTCAAGCTTGGATAAAAACCCGGCAATTAAAGAGGGATGTAAAAACAGGTAAGGTTCATCAATCAATACGATACCGCCGGGTTGTAGCCAGCGGCGAATCATGAAGAGCTGAATCAGTATCTGATGCTCGCCTGAGCTGAGTTCATCCAGGGAGTGGCGCTTTTTTTTCGGTTTTTGACAATTACCTCCAGCCGGTTTTCGCCGGGTTTGACATTGGGATCGATTTCCTTGTCGTATAAAAAATCATTCAGATCCCGAATGATCTGGTGAAAAGCATGCAGTTTGGTGGATTTCAGATTGATCAGAGATGCCTCCAACTGCCCCTGCCAATCTTCGGTGACCTGGTAGGTGACCAGCCAGCGGATCGCCGGATTTTCGGAAAGCGGTTTTCCGAGGTTGCGTCTCGGGGAAACCCATCGCCGTTCTTCGGCATCAAACCAGATCATATTGGGGGTATCCGATTCGTCAAAACTGAGAATCAATTTTCGTCTGGCATCGGCCCAGGCGTCAATCCAGATTTCTTTCGGCATTTTCAGAGAACGCTTTCCGCCCTGATGATCAGAAGTGGTTTCTCCGATCCACGGTAGATCAGCATATTTTTCAGAAATGGATTCGAGTCGGTTCGGGTTTCCGAAGAACAGGATAACCGGTCCTTTACAGTGTGGAATGTCGGTCAGTACCATGGCGGCGGACTGCTCGTTTTTAATGCACTGGTTCATCGGCCCGCCGGCGTGCGTGACGGCGCGATGATCGAGCCAGTGCCCCAGGGCGTTCCAGAGCATGGCGATGGTTTTCAGGATCAGGGTTTTTCCAGAACCGTTCGGCCCGGAAAAAAGAATGCGGTCATGAATCGTGCCGCGCCATTCATTGATAAAATGGCAGGAGCGATTCAGCTGCCCGATGTTATCTAAATAGATCTCTTGGATTTTCATGGGCTTTTATCCCTCCTTCTCGGATTGCATTGTTCCGCGGCTCTCAGCAAAAGTTCGTAATGAATTTCATGTTTGGGTGTTAAAGAATCCTGCCCTCTCTCTGTTATGCCGCCGAATGATTCGATATAGGCCATAGTCTAAGCTGACCGCTTCATCCAGCTGGAAAAGTGCGCTCATTAATTCAACGAATCGCGTTTCAGCATGAAAATAGGTCGACATTCATTACTCCGCGGTGTTCAATTTGAAGTGTATGATTTGTAATCTGAAGGCTGGGATTGTAACACATCCTCTTATCATAAAACTATAAAAATGCTGATTCGAAAAAAGGTTCGTGGATAAGCAATTAATCCCATTTTCTACAACCGAAATTCCTCCTTGTCAAAGCAATTCCTATCTTTGGATAAACTCGGGGGCAAAGGAAGGAAAAGTCTTGTAAATAAGATTCCAAAAGGGTCCATCCGACATCAATGCCAGTATGAAAAAGTAGATAAATAAATGGTACGCTTCGTGCATAAAAAATTTAAATTCCCCCTTGACACCCTTTTCCCTTG
>JBKHDE010000124.1:0-13080 GCA_046541495.1 Desulfococcaceae bacterium | reverse complement strand
CCCGCCGACGCCTTTGAAAATTTTGGCCTTCATCATCGTTTCGGCCAAGCCTGAATGATAGGCAGGCCACCCCAAACGGTGATCGTGGCCGAAAATTTGAAGCGGGCGGCTGGACGCCTCTATTCAAAAATACTCACATCCCCCAGACCGTCGCGGATGACCTCCGGTTCATCGTCGTAGAGGGAAATAACGCTGGAGGGCTCTCCCGATACCGGTCCGCCGTCGATGACGATATCGATGCGGTTGCCGAAATAATCATGAATCAGGGATGGATCATAGAAGATCTCCCCGTCGGGAGTCGCGGCGCTGGTGGAGATGATCGGATTGCCCAGCTCCTTGACCAGTTCCATGCAGATGGGATGATCGGGCACCCGAATGCCGGCGGTCTTCCGCTTGGTCAGCATCATCTTGGGCACCGCCTTGGAGCCTTCCAGAATAAAGGTATAGGGGCCCGGCAGCATGCGCCGCATGGTTTTATAGGCGTAATTGGAAACCTTGGCGTAATCGCTGATGTTTTTCAGGTCCGAACAGATAAAGCTGAAGGGTTTTTTCGGGTCCCGCTGCTTCAGTTGATATACCCGTTGGATCGCCTTCTTGTTCATTATGTCGCAGCCGATCCCGTAAAAGGTGTCGGTGGGATAGGCGATGACTCCGCCGTCTTCGAGTACGTCCACCACTTTTCGAATCAATCTCATCTGCGGATTTTCAGGATTTATCTTTAATAGCATCTTTCGTCCAAATTTTCATTTTTGAGTAAGTGTTCAGGTTCATTTATAATATTAATAATGATGTCCGACCGGTGTCAATATCACAATTTTAAGGATTGATAAAGCGGCCCCCCTTTGTTAATCTGCCGGGATAATTTACCGGTTCCTTTTTTTTGAATCGTCAACCCGGACAGGGCCCTTCCGGGTCCTTATCCCATCCCATATATGGAGGCATCCATGGAGACCATTACTCCGGAAGAGGCATATTCGTTCGACGATCTGCTTCTGGTCCCGAACTACTCGGACGTTCTTCCCAAAGACACCCAGACCCATACCCGTTTGACCCGCAATCTCACCTTGAACATTCCCATCGTGAGCGCGGCCATGGATACGGTCACCGAGTCCCGCAGCGCCATCACCATGGCCCGGTCCGGAGGACTCGGGTTCATTCACCGGAACATGAGCCTGGAAAACCAGGCCAAAGCGGTGGACCAGGTCAAAAAATCCGAGAGCGGCATGATTATCGATCCGGTGACCATTCGGCCCGACCAGCGGATTTCCGAGGTGATGAAGATCATGGAGCGCTACCGGATTTCGGGGCTTCCGGTCACCGAAGGAGACCATCTGGTGGGGATCGTCACCAACCGGGACCTCCGTTTCGAGACCGACCTGGAGAAGCGGGTCTCGGATGTGATGACCAGTGAAAATCTGGTGACGGTGTCCGAAGGCATCGAACTGGAAGAATCCAAAAAACTGCTTCATCAGCACCGCATCGAAAAACTTCTGGTGGTGGACAAAGACGGCAAGCTCACCGGCATGATCACCATCAAGGACATCGAAAAAATCAAAAAATACCCCAATGCCTGTAAAGACAGCCGGGGCCGCCTGCGGGTGGGCGCCGCCGTCGGGGTGGGCCCCGATATGATGGAGCGGGCCGAAGCGGTGCTGAATGCCGGAGCGGACGTGCTCCTGATCGACACCTCCCACGGGCATTCCAAAAACGTCATCGAGGCGGTCAAACGGCTCAAGGGGAATTTTCGGGAGATTGAGCTGATCGCCGGAAACGTGGGCACCGGCGAAGGGGCCGAAAGTCTTATCGAGGCCGGAGTGGACGGGGTCAAAATCGGGATCGGTCCCGGCTCCATCTGCACTACCCGCATCGTGGCCGGAATCGGGGTGCCCCAGGTCACCGCCATCATGAACTGCAAAGAGGTCTCCGACCGCACCGGGGTGCCGCTGATCGCCGACGGGGGCATCAAATTCTCCGGCGATCTCACCAAGGCCATCGGGGCCGGGGCACACTGCGTCATGATCGGCGGGCTCTTTGCCGGGGCGGATGAGAGCCCCGGGGAGCGGATCTTCTTTCAGGGCCGCAGCTATAAGGTCTACCGGGGCATGGGCTCCCTGGAGGCGATGAAGGAAGGCAGCAAGGACCGATACTACCAGACCGAAGACGAAGACCTCGACAAACTGGTCCCCGAGGGAATCGTCGGCCGGGTGCCTTACAGCGGCCCCCTGTCGGAAAACATTTTCCAGCTGGTGGGCGGTCTCAAGGCCGGTATGGGTTACGTGGGTTGCCGCACCATAGAGGAACTGCGCCAAAACGCCCGGTTCATCAAGATCAGCGCCGCCGGCATGCGGGAAAGCCATGTCCACGACGTGATCATCACCAAGGAAGCCCCCAACTACCGGTTGGATTAATCCCCTAGAATTCTTATTCACCAACATTATTTCGAGATTTTACTATGACATCACCATCGCCGAATTTCGTCCACCTTCATCTTCACACCCAGTACAGCCTGCTGGACGGGGCCATTCGCATCGACGCGCTTCTGAACCGGGCCAAGGAATTCGGCATGGATACGGTGGCCATTACCGACCACGGCACCATGTTCGGAGCGGTGGAGTTCTATGAAAAGGCCGTCAAGGCCGGAATCAAACCGATCGTCGGATGCGAGTGCTATCTCGCCCCCCGCCGGCTCACCGACAAGACCGCGGCCGACGCCAAAGGGCTGACCCACCTGCTGCTTCTGGCCGAAAACCAGGAAGGATATCAGAACCTCTGCCGCCTGGCCTCCATCGCCCAGCTGGAAGGGTTTTATTACAAGCCCCGAATCGACAAGGAGGTGCTTCGAGCCCACAGCAAAGGGCTTATCGCCGCCTCGGCCTGTCTTCACGGCGAGGTGCCGCTGCTGCTTCAGGAAGGCCGCACCGAGGCGGCCGACGAGGCGGCCCGGTTCTATCTGGATGTTTTCGGCGAAAAAAACTTCTACCTGGAGGTTCAAAAAAACGACATCCCGGTTCAGGAGACGGTGAATCAGGGCCTTCTGGATCTGAGCAAACGGCTGTCCATCCCCATCATCGCCACCAACGACTGCCATTACCTCGACAAGAACGACGTCCGTGCCCATGACGTGCTCCTCTGCATTCAGACCGGCAAAACGGTCCAGGACACCAACCGGTTTCAGTTCGCCACCGACCAGCTCTATTTCAAATCCCCGGCGGAGATGCAGGAGACCCTGGGCCACTTTCCGGGGGCCATCGAAAACACGGTGGAGATCGCCGACCGCTGCCATATCGAATTCGATTTCAACACCTACCACTTCCCCATGTTCGACCCTAAAAGCGAACGCTCGGCCGATGAAATCTTCGAGCAGAAGACCCGGGAAGGATTCGAACGCCGGCTGAAGACGATTCGGGCCAAGGGCGCCGAAATCGATGAACCGGTTTACCGGAACCGCCTTGATTACGAAATCAAGGTCATCAAGGACATGGGGTTTCCCGGCTATTTCCTGATCGTCGCCGATTTCATCCAGTATGCCAAGGAAAACGACGTGCCGGTCGGCCCCGGCCGCGGATCGGCGGCCGGTTCCATGGTGGCCTATTCCCTGGGCATCACCGATCTCGACCCCATCGAGCACGGGCTGATCTTCGAGCGGTTTCTCAACCCGGCCCGAATCAGCATGCCGGATATCGACGTCGACTTCTGCATCAACGGCCGGGAGCGGGTCTTCAAGTATGTGGTGGACAAATACGGCGGCGGGGATTACGTGGCCCAGATCATCACCTTCGGAAAACTCAAGACCCGGGCGGTGATTCGGGATGTGGGCCGGGCCCTGGACATCCCCCTTCGGGAGGTGGACGCCATCGCCAAGATGGTGCCGGATGTCCTCAACATCAAACTCGACGACGCCCTCAAACAGGAGCCCCGACTGGCCGAGATGGCCGAACGGGACCCCCAGGTCGGCGAACTGATCCGCATCTGCCGGGTTCTGGAAGGGCTGCCCCGCCACGCCTCCACTCATGCCGCCGGGGTGGTGATCGGCGACAAACCGCTGGTGGACTACCTGCCCCTCTACCGCGGTAAAAAGGGCGAAGTGGTGACCCAGTTCGATATGAAACTGGTGGAGAAGATCGGGCTGGTCAAGTTCGATTTTCTGGGGCTTCGAAACCTGACGGTCATCCAGAACACCCTCAAGCTCATTCAAGAAAGCGGCAAAACCCCGCCGAATATGGAAACCCTGAACCTGGAAGACGAAGCCACCTTCCGGCTCCTCTCCGCCGGCGACACCACCGGGGTTTTTCAGCTGGAAAGCTCGGGCATGAAAGACCTTCTGGTGCGGCTCAAGCCGGCCCGGTTCGACGATGTCACCGCCCTGGTGGCCCTGTACCGGCCCGGCCCCCTCGACAGCGGCATGGTCGACGACTTCGTGGAGCGAAAGCACGGCCGGCAGAAGGTCGAATATCTGCTGCCGGAGCTGGCGCCGATCCTGGAGGAGACCTACGGGGTCATCCTCTACCAGGAACAGGTCATGAAAATCGCCGGGGTCCTGGCCAGCTATTCCATGGCCGAAGCCGACGGCCTGCGAAAGGCCATGGGCAAAAAGATCGTCGAGGTCATGGCCCAGCACCGGGAACGGTTCATCAAGGGCGCCGTGGACAACGGCCACCCCCAAGACAAGGCCACCCAGCTCTTCGATCTGATGGAAAAATTCGGGGGCTACGGATTCAACAAGTCCCACAGCGCCGCCTATGCCCTGATCGCCTATCAGACCGGCTATCTCAAGACCCATTTTCCGGTGGAGTTCATGGCCTCCCTGCTGTCCAGCGAAATGCATTCCTCGGACGGGGTGGTCAAGTTTATCGCCGAATGCCGCAGCCACGGCATTTCGGTTCTTCCGCCGGATGTCAATGCCGGGGACAAGGGATTCACGGTGGACGGAGACCGAATCCGGTTCGGCCTGGTGGCGGTGAAAAATGTGGGAGAAGGGGCCATCGAGGCCATTGTGGCGGCCCGGGAGGAAGACGGGCCGTTTTCATCGATTTTCGATTTCTGCGAACGGGTGGATCTCAAACGGGTCAACAAACGGGTGCTGGAAAGCCTGATCAAATGCGGGGCCTTCGATTCCACCGGCGCCAACCGGGCCCAGATGACGGCGGCGATGGAGGATGCCCTCGAATACGGCCAGCGAATCCAGAAAGAACGATCCAGTCCGCAGCTGGGCCTTTTCGATATGGGGGACACCCCCCAACAGACCATCAACCCCCCGGCCCTGCCCGCCATCGAGGAGTGGGACGACAAGCATCGACTGGCCTTGGAAAAGGAATCCCTCGGGTTTTATATTACCGGCCACCCCCTGGGCGGATATAAGACGGTGCTGGACAAGTTCACCGACGCCGACGCCATCACCATCAAGGAAAAAAGCGACGGCCAGGCGGTCCGCATCGGCGGCATCATCACCGCCGTCAAGACCATCCGCACCAAAAAGGGAGATCCCATGGCCTTCGTCACCACGGAGGATCTGGCCGGGTCCATCGAAACCACCGTTTTTTCATCGGTATATGAAACTGTGAGAGCGCTTCTGGTGGAAGACGGCGCCGTTCTCATCGAGGGGCTGCTGCAACGGGACGAAAACACCGCCAAAATCCTGGCGGACCGGATCGTGCCCATGGAGGAGGCGGAAAAGACCTGGACCGCCAGCATCCATTTTCATATCGACCTGACCCGGGTGGAGCGGGAAACCCTTCAGACCCTTCGGGAGGTGGTGTCCAAATTCCCCGGTTCATGCAGGGGGTATCTCCACCTTCGGGACGGCGAATCGGCCGAGACGATCATTTCCATGCCGGAGGCCTTTCTTCTGGATGCCGGGGGGCGGCTGACCAAGGAAGTGAACCGGCTGCTGGGCTATGACGCGGTGGAAACCCGGTGCAAGGCGGCCGCCTCGACCATCGCCAACGGCCGAAAATCGAGGCGCCCCGGTTTCGCGGCGGCCTGAATCGATTCAGGCGGATTCGTCGTAGGTGTCGCGAAGAATCTTTTTGGATTCGGAATATCGGGTCCCCAGTTCATCGGTGTAAAAGGCATATTCTCCGCCCTTTCGCTTGGCCTCGAACATGGCGATATCGGCGCACCAGATCAGGGTTTCGGTATCCTCCGCATCATGGGGAAAGGCGCTGATGCCGATGCTGGGGGTGATGAAATCGATGATATGGTCCTTGATCTTATACGGCTGGGAGAGAGCCTCGATAATCCGTTGGGCCGCTTCCTCGGGCTTGGAGTCGGTCAGGTTGTTGAGGATGATGGTGAATTCATCGCCTCCGAGCCGACAGATGTGATCCGTCTCCCGCAGGGTCGATTTCAGCCGGGCGGCCACTTCCACCAGAACCCCGTCTCCTACGTCATGCCCGTAGACATCGTTGACCTGCTTGAATTTATCCAGGTCCATGTAAAAGATGTTCTTTTCATTTTTGTCCCGCCGGGCAAAGGCCAGGGTATCTTTCAACCGCTCGAAAAAAGCCTTTCGGTTGTATAAGCCGGTGAGCGAATCATGGTAGACCAGGTAAATCAGTTCACTGACGTCCCGGGCCACGCCGCGAAAACCGAAGACCTCCCCGGCCTCATCCCGAATCAGGGAAACGGAAATCTCCACATAACACCGGGTTCCGTCTTTTCGAATCAGCTGCCATTCAAACCCTTTGGCCGGTTTTTCAGTTTCATAGGCCTGCTTGAAGGTGCGAAAGGCCTTTTCGGCGGTGTCCTTGTCCATGAACTCCCGAAAGTTTTTCCCCACCAGCTCTTCCTTGGAATACCCGAGCATCTGATAGAGGGCGTCGTTGAAGAAGATCAGATTGCCTAAAAGATCCACCTCATAAAAATATTCCTCGATATTTTCGAGCATGGCCCGATACCGCTCTTCGCTTTTTCGCAGGGAGGATTCCCGCCACTTGAAGTCCTGAATCTCCTGTTCGATCCGCTCCAGGGCCTTTCCCGCTTCAAAGGCCCGCTCCCGGGCCCGTTCTCTGGACCGGAACAGGGCCCGGTGTTCCTGATCCCGGGCTTTGCGTTCCCGGCGTGCGTTTTCCACCGCACCCGCCATTTTGTAAAGGGCCGCCCCAAGCACTCCGAGTTCGCCTTTGTCCACCAGATATCGGTTTTGGGCCACCTCCCCCTTCTGGACGAATTCGGTGGCGATGGAAGACAGGTGCTGAACCGGGGTCAGGTAATGGTTCAGTATCAGGCCGAACAGCAAAACCAGAACCCCCAGGATCAGCGCCCCGATGAGGCGGATCCGATCGGTCAGCGTCCGGGCCGCATTCGCCAGTTCATGCCGATCCACCGATGCCACCAGGTACCAGCCCGGTTCGGGCACATGCCGAATCCAGAATAGGGTGTCTCCCTCCCCCGCCCGGGGGCGGTTGACGCGGTCTGGGGAAATTTCCGGGGCTGATCCGCTCTGAAAGGCCACCGCGGCGGTTCCGGCTCTTTCGGGGTTCTGAACAAACGGATGAAGAATATCGCCGAAGTCCCGGGTCGGCTCCGCGGCCCCGGACGCGGCGATCGTGGCCATTCGGGAATCGAGCACATGAATGTCCGCGAGTCGCCCGGCCTGATCTTTGCGAAGCCGGTCGCCCAGGTCCTCGATCATCGCTTCCCGTCGATTCGAAACCGCCTTTTCCACGGTATCCACAAAAAAACCGGTGCCGATCACCCATTCCCACTGAGAGAAGGCTCTCGCATATCCGATTTTTTCCAGGGGCGTTTTACCATCGGTTCGAGGCCACCGGTAGGAGTGGTAGACCTCTCCGCGCTCCACCGCCTCGCGAATCAGGGTGAACAGAATCAGATTGCCTTCGGCCTCGGGAACCGCCGAGAGATTCCGGCCCTCCAGATCGGGGTCCGGATGCGACAACAGCACCCCCTCATAATCAGCCACCCAGAAGTATTGATCGTTTCCGTATCGCTGCCCGGCCAGAATGGAGAGGGTGCGTTGTTTGGCCGCCTCCTCGGTGGGAAACAGGCCGCGCTGAAAATCCTCGAACCGGGCGTTCAGAAAATATTCCTGTACCAGGGTGACGTTTTTGATCTCTTGCCGCTGCCCCTGAATCAGGGATTCCCTGAGAAGGGTAATATCTTCCCGGAAATGGCGGACCAAGGCCTCGGCCGCATCCAGGCTGTGGCGGACCGCGTCCACTTCCGCTTCATAGGCGGTTTGTTGAATAAGACCGGTGCATACGGTATAGAATATCAGAAACAATCCTAAAATCAGGAGGCCGATGGAAATAAAGATTCTTCTGAAAAGGACGGATGAAAACATGCGCATCCCGTAGATCTTGATTGTATAAGCATCCCGCTCACTCGAAGGGGATACGGACCGGAGAAATGTTTTAAACTATCCCATAAATACCGACAGCACGTCTTTTCTGGCATTGACATGCTGAATGGTGACCTGAATCACATCTTCCGGTTTTAGATTCACCCCGGCTGAAAGCGGAATGGGGCATTCGATCATGTAATCGGTCATCAGGGCGATGTAGCAGTTCCGCCGGCGACTGAGGACGATGGCCTCCTCCTTTCGGCCCACCCGTCCCTCGAGGTATTTCAACAGCCAGTAGCGTTTTCGGCGGTTTTGAAGCCTGGATACATGGCTCATGGGCTGGATCAGAAGCTGAATCGTCTCCTTGATCTCCCCTTTGGAATACGGGGTGTCGAGGTCGAAGGCCGCCCGAATCTGCCGTTGAGTGATCAAATCGAAATACTTGCGTATGGGTGAGGTGGCCGTCAAATAGGCATCCAGCCCCAGCCCGGAATGCGGTTCGGGTTCGGGACTGAGTACGAACCGGCTCAGGTATTTCCGTTGCATCCAGTTCTGAAAGAGGGTTCCCCCGTTTTCTTTGTAGAGCCGTTCCCTAGGGCTCGGCTGAGATCGAAAGACGGCCGGCAGATCATTGGACTGGAGAAATTTGGCCATCAGCCAGTTGGCCATGATCATGATTTCGGAAACCAGGAGCCGGCCCGGGCTCTCCCGATTGGTTTTGGTGACCTGAAGGTCCCCGTTTTCGTCGATCCAGATATTGATTTCCGGAAGCGTAATCTGAACCGCACCCCCGGCAAGCCGTTTCTGACGAAACCGCTGGGCGATCTGGTGCAGAATGAAGATCTCTCGGCTTTCATCCGCCACCATGTTGACATCATAATAGGTCAGCTGGTCGGTGACCCGAATGGTGCTGGGAAACACGTCGTACCCGACGATATCCCCGGCCAGGTTGAGCTTGATCAGGGTGCTGATGGCCGGCCGCAGTTCCCCGGCCCGCAGACTGCACCGCCCTTCGGCCAGGGAAGGAGGCAGCATGGGAATTTTCTGATCCGGCATGTAAATGGAGCTTCCCCGATGGATCGCCTCCCGGTCCAGCAGGCTGCCTTTTTCAATGAACTGGCCGACATCCGCGATGTGAACTCCCAGCAGGTAGTGATCTTCTTTCTCCTGAATGGACAAGGCGTCGTCGAAGTCGAGGGTGGCCTGCCCGTCGATGGTGATCATCTGAAAATCGGTCAGATCGCGGCGCCCCTGATTCAGAGCAGGAGATCCCGACCGGACCAGGGTATCGGTGCAGGCCAGCACCTCCTTGGGGAAATCGGTGGGTACCTGATATCGATACAGATCGATATTTTCATTGGGGTCCCAGACCTTCAGCTTGACCAGAAAACGGAACAGGGACTCGATATCGGCGGTTCCCGATCGCTGCAGTATCGCTTTTCCCAGTTCGTGATGGGGGCTTTCCTTTTCAAACAGGTAGTAGGATTTAAGAATGCGAACGCATTCTTGCTGTTCCGGAGTTAAGTCGGTCGAAACGGCAGAATTCCCCTCCGGGTCCAGGACGGTCTTCAGCCAATCGCCGCAGGTATCGATCAAACGTTGTTTGCGGGCGGCCTCTCTTGCCCGGGCCCGAATCTGCTCGACCTGGTTTTCGGTATAAGGAAAAAAGGAATCATTGTTGAATTTGAAATAGAGCCGGTCTTCAAAAAAAGCCCGGGCCACCGCCGATTCATGGTCTTCGGTGGGATTATCGGGAAAACAGAGTTCCGTCATGGTTTTGAGATCGATCCACTCTTTTTCCGAATGGAGAATATCCCAGAGCTCCCGTACATCCACCTCCCGGGACAATTCCCGGCGCCGTCGGCTCCTTTCCTGAAGGGCTTCCACGACCTTTTCCCTGTTTCGGACGATATCAATTTTCAAGCTTGACGCGTGGGTCAATCGACTGACGGCGAGATTCGCCTCTCGATTGTGCTCGTTCAACAAACGGACCCGTTGATTTCGGACCTCATAAACCGCGGCGCTGACAATCTTCTGGCGATCGATATATTCAACAATATTTCCAGGTTCCATAACCGATTACCATATCAACAGCCCCCTTGAAAGTCAACGTAAGTTGTCTTATCCGGTTTAAATATATGGGGAAAAAACGGACACCGGTTTTTTTCGCTTGTTTTGCCGATTCTTGAATGGCAAACTGACAGGCATGAAATCGACCTATCTCATTCGTCCCTATATCCGTTCCAATCGGTGGTTCATCATTATCGGCATCGGCTGTCTGATCACGGTCGATTTCCTGCAACTGGCGATCCCGCGAATCATCAAGGCGGTGGTGGACCAATTGACGGCCCTGTCCATCGATACCGCCGGGCTGCTGAGGTATGCGGCCTATATCGTCGCCATCGCCCTGTTGATCGCGGTTTTCCGGTATGTATGGCGCATCTGTCTGATCGGCCTCTCCCGGGAAGTCGAGGAGGGGTTGCGAAATCGTCTGTTCAGCCATCTTCAGACCTTGTCGGCAAGCTACTTCAACCGGGCCAAAACCGGAGACCTCATGGCCCATGCCACCAATGATATTCAGCACATCCGCATGGCCACCGGGATGGGACTGGTGGCCCTGACCGACGCGGTGGTCCTGGGCATCACCACCATTTTGTTCATGGCCTACATCAATCTTCGGCTGACCCTGTTCGTCATCATTCCCATGCCGATCATCGTCTTCGGCACCCGGTTTTTCAGCAAACGGATGCACAAGGCCTATCAGGAGGTTCAGGGGTCGTTCTCGGACCTGACCGAGGTGATTCGGGAACGGTTCGCCGGTATCCGCATCATCAAGGCCTATACCCGGGAGGCGGAAGCCGTCGAACACCTGGAAACCCGGTCCAGACATTACATCTCCAGAAACATCAAACTGATCACCATCACCGGCGCCTTCTTCCCCATGATGGTCTTTTTTTCCAACATCAGCCTCACCATCGTCATCTACCTCGGGGGCCGGCAGACCATTTACGGGGTCATCTCCCCGGGGGATTTCGCCGCCTTCATCAGCTACCTGGGCCTTCTCACCTGGCCCATGATGGCCATGGGGTGGGTGGTCAACCTGATTCAGCGGGGCACCGCCTCCCTGGACCGAATCGACCACATTCTTCAAACCCCGCCCGGCATTCAGGATGGCCCGGACCCGCAACCGCTCACATCCATCCAATCGGGGATCGGTTTCGAAGGGGTCGGATTTCGGTATCAGCCCGGAGGAGAAAAGGTGCTGAGCGGTATCGATCTTCAACTGCATCGCGGAAGCACCCTGGGCATTGTGGGACCGCCCGGCTCCGGCAAGACCACCCTGCTCAACCTGATTCCCCGGGTGTTCGACGCCTCTGAAGGCCGCATTCTCGTCGACGGCGCCGATATTCGCCGGATTCGCCTTTCCGACCTTCGGTCCATGATCGCCTTCGTGCCCCAGGAACCGTTCCTGTTCGCCGGCGCCATTCGGGAGAACATCACCTTCGATGCGCCGGATATCACCGAGCAAGCCCTGGAGCGGGCCGTGAAAAACGCGGCGCTTCAGGATACGATTCAGGAATTCCCCCGAGGATTGGAGACCGTGGTGGGAGAAAAGGGCGTGATTCTTTCCGGGGGCCAGAAACAGCGCATCGCCCTGGCCCGGGCCCTGCTTCGAGACGGCCCCGTTCTGATTCTGGATGATCCCATCAGTCAGGTGGATATGGAAACCGGCAGGGCCATCATTCAGACCATTCAATCGATATCCCGGGACCGCACCGTGATCATCGTCTCCCATCGCCTTTCCGCTCTTCGCTTTGCCGACCGGATCATCACCCTTCGAGACGGACGGATCACCGAATCCGGCTCCCATGAGGAATTGATGAAGGCGGGCGGATACTATGCGGATACCTTTCGCCTTCAGGAGATCGAAGAGGAGCTGCATGCACGCTGAATACGGATATTCCGATGAAAAACCGCTGGGCAAGGCTTACGATATCAAGCTGTTCAAACGGCTCTATCCTTATGCTCGGCCCTACCGGAAACTGCTGATCTGGGCCGTCATCATCGTCCTTCTCATTTCCGTATTGGAATTGGCCCTGCCCTATGTCACCAAAATCGCCATCGACCGGTTCATCGTTCCTCAAACGGTGGAGGAGACCGCCGCCCGAACCGGCGGGAATGCAGCGGAGGCGGACAAGACCCGGTATCTGACGGTGGACCTCGGCGATCCCAAGATTCAGGAAATCGTTCAGGATCATTCGCTCCTGTTTTCAACAGACGGGGATACCGCCCGAATTCCCCTGGCCGAGCTGGGCCGCCTGAGCCGAGAGGAAATCAGCCTGCTTCGGGCCGAGGATCTGAAAGGCGTGGCCCGAATCGCCATGCTGTTCATCGCCATCATTGTTTTTCAATTCATTTTAAACTTCTTCCAGGTTCTGGTGCTCGAACATGCCGGTCAGGGCATCATGCACGACCTTCGCATCGCTCTTTTTTCCCACCTTCAGACCCTTTCCCTCTCTTTTTTCAACCGGAACCCCATCGCCCGCCTGGTGACCCGAACCACCAACGACATTCAGAACATGCATGAACTGTTCACCTCGGTGATCGTCTTCGTGTTCAAGGATTTCGCCCTGCTGGTGGGCATCACCGGGGTCATGCTGTCCATCGACTGGCGGCTGGCCTTGATCTGCTTCACCGTGCTGCCTTTTGTTCTGTATGCCTCGCTCAATTTCTCCCGACGGGCCCGGGAGGTCTTTCGCATCCTGCGGATCAAGCCC
>JBKHDE010000123.1:0-13149 GCA_046541495.1 Desulfococcaceae bacterium | reverse complement strand
CTTGAGGCTGTTTTTCAGGCAACGGCCCGGGCCGGGGTCGACTTGAGGCGCAGCAGAAATTCCCCTGTCGGCGAGAGATTCAGGTGAAGGCCCAGCATGTTCTCCGGCAGGCCGAGGGCCAGACCGATCAGCTGGGGCAGATAGAGCACCGGCTTGCTCAGGTCCCGACCGTCTGCTTTGGACACCAGTTTTTGATATCCTTCCAGGTTCATCTGGCACATGGGGCAGACGGTCACGATGACATCCGCGTTTCGGCCCGCCTTCAGGATCTCGGCCACCAATTGAACCGCCACCTCGGTTTTGGTATTCATGTTGGAGGCCCCACAGCATTTTCCACCCATGGGCCAGGGGTAGACCGCCGCGCCGGTGGCTTCGATGAGCGGCGCCATGGACCGTGGAACCTCCGGATCATCGAACACGGCGTAGGGCCGCAGGCATTGGCACCCGTAGTAGGGGGCCACGGAAAACCCGTGCAGGGATCGCCTAAGCCCCTGACGAATGGGTTCCGGACCGATATCCCGGGCCATCACGTCCAATAAGTGGCGCACCCGGATCATGCCTTTGAGCCGGAGTGATTTTTCTTCCAGTATCCGGTTGAGCTTATTCCGCAGGTCCGGATCGGCCCTGGTTTTCTCCTCCACCTTCTTGAGGTTGAGATAACAGGCGCTGCAGGGCACCAGAAGATCCTTGCTCCCGTCCATGGTTTCGGCTATGGCCAGATTGACCGCCGGCAGACTCAGGGACAGGAGTGAACTTAGCGCCTCGGCCGCCGAAGCCCCGCAACAGCTCCAATCCTTCAGTTCGACCAATTCCGCACCGAGGGATTCTAAGACCGCACGGACCGAGATATCGTATTCTTTGGCAGTGCCCTCCAGCGAACAGCCGGGGTAATAGAGATACTTCATTTTCCGGCCTCCATTTCTTCCACTTTTTTAAAGATCGGCTCCAACGGCCCGCCCCCTTTTCCGAAGCCGGGAATGCCCGCCGATATCTTGCCCTTTTTCATCAGCCGCATGCCCAGACCGCTGAACCGGAGGGGCAGCATGGGGTTTTTCATTCGCATAAAATAAATACTCATAAACTCCATCTCATCCACCCGGCCGTGCCGACGAACGCTCTCCATAAAACTTTTGTAGAAGCGGGTGCTGCCCCTGTGCTTGGGAATGTCTTGGCGGGCCGCGATCTGCTTGAGATCGCCGATGGCCTCGGTCAGGGGAAGTCCCCGGGGGCAGCGAAGGGTACAGGTGTAACAGGCGGAGCACAGAATAAAGGTTTTGCTTCCGAACACCGCCTCCTCCCGGCCCATGAGCACCAACCGCCACATGTACCGGGGGGTCAAGTCCATCGCAAAGGTATTGGGACAAGAGGCCGTGCAGGTGCCGCACTGAATGCAGGGCCGGACCTTCTCCCGCACCGCATCCAACAGCAATGAAAGGGGCCTGATATCCGCTTCCGTTTTTACCGCTAGAGTTGTTTCCATGATGTATTCCTCATCGAATAATCGGTTCTTATCCGGCCACGGCCGCGTCAATGATATCGAGCATCTGCTCCATGGGATAGGACTCCAGATAGGATGCGCTGTTGGGGCAGACGGCGGCACAGGCCCCGCATCCCTGGCACATCAGGGGGTTTACATCCACCTGTTCAGTCTCCGGATTGATCCGGCGGGCCCCGTAAGGACAGGTCTCGATGCAGCTTTCACATAACGCGCAGAGACTGTGATGGACGCCCGCCACCACCTTGCCTGAGGGCAGATATTCCCGGGAAAGAATACGCAATCCCCGCTGGGCCGCCGCCTCGGCTGAAGCGATGGATTCGGGAATCGATCGCGGCCCGAGGCTTAACCCGCAGGCAAACACCCCTTCTTTCAGGGAATCCACCGGCCGCCACTTCATATCGGCCTCCTGGAAAAACCCGTCTCCGTCGGTATCCGCGCCGAAGGCCTCTGCCAGGTGCCTGGGAAGGGTGGATACCACCCCGGTGGCCAATACCAGCAGATCCGCTTCCGCCGCCACCTCCCTGCCGATGATCGGCTCAAAGGCCTTGACACGGACCCTGCCCCCTTCTCCGCCTTTTGGATCAACATGGGGTTTTTGATTGATATCATAGGGTATGAACTTGATATCGGCCTTTCTGGCCCGGGTGAAATCGCTTTCGGTGAAACCATAGCTCATGAGATCCCGATACAGGACATAGATCTGAATATTCGGATTTTTTTCCTTCAGGAAGAGGGCGTTTTTCAAGGCGGTATTGCAGCAGACCCGGGAGCAGTAGTTTCGCGGCTCCTCCCTGGAATCCACACACTGGATCATCACCACGGCATTCAAATCCGCCGGATCCAGTTCGTTTTCGGCCAGATTTTTCTCCAACTCGCTTTGGGTGACAATCTTTTCGTTTTGCCCGTAGCCGTAGGAATCGGTTCCGGCTTCAGTGCCGCCGGTGGCAAGCACCGTGATCCCGTGTTGCAGTGTGTGGGTTTCGCTCTGTTTGTCCTCTAATGTGGTAATGAAGTGGCCCACCTCGCCGAAAGCCGATATCACCTCCGAGCCAAGACGAAGGTCGATCTTGGGGTGCTTTTCCACCCGGGTTTTCAGATCTTCAAGCAAGGGTTCGGTTTCCAGACCGTCAAGGGTCCGTTTCAGCCAGGAGAGATTGCCCCCGGGCGATTCCGATTTTTCGACCAGACAGACCTCGAACCCATGATCGGCGATGGCCAGGGCCGCACTCATGCCCGCCACTCCGGCCCCCACTACCAGCGCATTTTGCATGATCCGCACCGGCTCAGAACCCAGCGGGTTGACCCGCTTAAGCCTGGCAACCCCCATCTCCAGCTCACTTTGAATGGCCGCCGAAATCTCGCTGGTCCGGGATGGGTCTTTCTCATCATCGGTTCCGCCGAAGCTGACCGTTCGAATATCCGCCACATCCATCAACCGCGGGTCCAGCCCGGCCTTCTCCCCCAATTCCCGCAGCTTTTTGACATAGGCATAGGGGAGACAGGCCCCGATCAGCACCCGATTGGCCCGTTTTTGCACGACCGCCGCCTCCAGCCGCTCCCAACCCTGTTCGGTGCAGATTCCGTCGACCAGGATCACCTCGGCCACTTCCGGGTCGGCCGCAATCCCACGGTTTCTATCAAGCGGCTCCAGAAAGGGATTCAGCCTGCCGCCGCAGGTACAGGCGATCACCTGGACATGAGGAATCTCCCTGGAGACATCCCGGTATTCGGCGGGCCGGGTTTCCTCCACCGCCAGGCTTCCCCCGGCGCCGTGAATGACTCTCGAGGCCCCGAGGGCCGCCGCACCGGCCTGGGTGACCGATTCATTGATATCCTTTAACCCGGTGAAAGAGCCGCCGGCCATCACCCCTTTGTTTTGAGTCAATGTCAGAGAAAACGGTTCGGTGGCGCAAAACCCCCAGGGGTTGCGCGCCAGGCCCAGCATCTCCGCCAACTGGACGGTGGAGGCCGCCGGCCTCTGTCCCACCGCCAGCACCACCATATCAACAGACTCCTCGGCAAGCTCGCCGGTGAGCTTCACATTTCTCAGTCTCAGCTTGCCGGTGGTTTCATCCGGCACCACCGAATGGATGCGGGCCTTTTCAAACCGAACCCCGCCCTCCTGCTCCGCCTGGTCCCGGTAGCGCTGGTACGGCTTGCCGAAGGTGCGCATGTCCATGTAGTAGATGGCGGTCTCCAGATCCTGTCCGGCCGCTTCGGCCCGCTCTTTTGCCACCAGGGCTTCCTTGATGGAATACATGCAGCAGACGTTCGAACAAAAATCAGCGTCTGTCTGGATATCCCGTGATCCCACACACTGAATCCAGGCGATCCTGTTTGCCGGTTCACCATTGGAGGGCCGAAGCAGTTTGCCGCCGGTCGGGCCGGTTCCGCTTAAGATACGTTCGAACTCGATGCTGGTCACCACGTCCGGGTTGGTCTTGTACCCGAAGGTGTCCTTGCCCTCTCCCGGATCGTAATATTCATTGCCCCCGCAGAGCACGATGGCCCCCACATTTTTCCGTACCGTCAGGGGTGCGATGATGTCCTCGTACACACCGACCACCCGGGAGATCAGGTCATCCGGATCAAAAGGCTTGATCAGGTAATCCAGGGCCCCCTCCTTCATCGCCTCCACGGCGGTTTCCACGGTGGCATAGGCGGTGATCATCACCACCTGCATATCCGGCTGAATCTCTTTGATTTTTTTCAACACCTCCACCCCGTCCATGCCCGGCATGTTGATGTCCAGCAGGACCAGATGAAATTCGGTTTTCTTGACCGCGTCGATCGCTTCCTGTCCGGAACCGGCCATTTCCACCGAAAACCCGGCCTCTTCGGCCAGCCATTCCTTGACCGAATCCCGAACGATGAGCTCGTCATCCACCACCAGGATCTTGAATTCCCTGCGCCGGTCTTCGGAAATGCGGACGGCCCCGGTGGGGCAGACGTCTACGCAGGCCCCGCAACGGGTGCAGGCGGCCATGTCGATGGCGTACCGGTTGGGGATGCTGTGGGGAACCGGCAGATAGATCGCCTTTCGCCGGCTCATGCCGGCGTTGAATTCATCCGGAACCTCCACCGGACAGACATCCGCGCAGAATCCGCACCCGGCGCACCGATTCGGGTCCACCCAGCTGTTTTTCTGCTTCAAATGAACCTCGAAATTACCGGGTTCACCCTCCGCCTTCACCAGTTCGGTGTTGAGCAGAATTTCAATATTTCGGTGAAACAGCCCCTTTCGCAGACAAAACTGGGAGGAGCTGTCCCGATCCACCAGGGGCAGCATTTTACACATACCGCAACGATCGGTGGGAAACTGATAATCGAGCTGGGATAGAATACCTCCCATATGGGGACGCCGGTCGATCAATGTAACCCCGTATCCGAATTCGGCCAGGTCCACGGCGGCTCGAATCCCGCTGATCCCCGCGCCCACGACCAGGGCGGCGCCGATTTTTCTTTTCATAGATTCCTCCCCGAGTTATTTGATTCCCACCACTTCCTGGTATTCGTTCTCCTTGAATACTGAAAGCGGAGGGTTTTCCTCCAGGCTTCGTCCGGCCTGGTATTGAAATGCCGCCTGCGTCTGATGGGCTACTGTGCGAAACAGCTCCAGAAGCGGGACGTCATTGGGGCAGGCATTGGCGCACTGGCCGCAGCCCACGCAGGCCAGACTCATGTGGGCCATGCGGGTCATGTGATAAAAGACGGTGTCTGTGGGCATCTTGATCACCCCTTTTCGGCCGGCCCATTTCAGATACTGGGCAGGCTCGTGGTTGAACACCTCGGTGACGAATACGCATTCCTTGCAGTAACAGACCGGACAGGCCACCCGGCAGTTGTAACAGTTGATGCAATCGGCCAGATAGGTGGTCAGCTTGTCCAGGGTTTCGGTCCGGTTCCGGGTCTTTTGAAAGAGTTCATCCCGAAATGCGATTTTTTGACCCGTCCATTCCTCCACCGCAGCCTGTCTGCCCGCCGGCTCGATGTAATCGGTGAGGTTCAGCTTGTCCAGCAGGGCCTCTCCCGCCTCGGTTCGGGCCTGAACCATCAACTCCTTTTCGGGGTCCGGCCCGATCATCCCGATCAGGATGTCGGCGCCTTCGGGCACCGGATGCTCACAGGCCCGGCAGGCGGTCATCAGGGGGATATCCTCGAGCGGCGGCCGGGTTCCGGCCAGCCCGTTCAGAATGAATCGGTTGTCGGTCGACTCCGGTTCCTGTTCCGCCGCATATCTGAAATAATCCCGGTTGCTGACGGCGCCCGGACAATCGGCACTGATCACCACCAGGTTTTCCCAGTGAGCCTGTTTGAGCTTGACCAGTTCGACCAGGGCTCGGATTTCGCAGGGCCGAAGCATCACCGCCACCTTTTGACCGGAAGGTTTTCGGGTAAGCCTCGCCACCAGTTTGGCTGCATTCAGGGGAAAGGAGGGAGAAAGCGGAGCCGCCTCCGCCAGCTTTTCCGGATCGGAGAACAAGGCGGGCATGACTGTATTTTTCATCGGAAGCCGCAACGGCGCCAGAACCGCGCGGATCTCCTCGGTCTCCAGAACGGTTTTCAGGAATCGGGTGATCGCCCCCTGCATATCCCTGTCTTTGACATCGATTTTTTTGGTCTTGGACATGGCTTTTCCTTTCTCAGATAACCATCTGCAGCTTTGCCTGGTTGGGGCCGAGCGGTTTGATTTGCTTGACCAGTTCCTTGATGGTGTCGGCAAACTGGATCCCGTCACTGGCGCCGATCCAGGTCAGACGGAGCCGCTCCGGCTCAAACCCGAACCGGGGCAAAAGGGTTTTGAGAAGTTTGGCCCGCCGCCTGGCTTTGTAGTTTCCGTTGATATAATGGCAATCGCCGGGATGGCAGCCGCTGACCAGGACCCCGTCCGCTCCCTCGAGAAACGCCTTAATCACGTATTGGGGATCCACCATTCCGGTACACATGACCCGTATCATCCGCACATTTTTGGGATATATCAGCCGGGACGTCCCGGCAAGATCCGCGGCGGTATAGGTACACCAGTTGCAGGCAAATGCCACGATCATCGGTTCGAATTCATCCATGTTGCCTCCTCAGTATTCCTTGGTTTATTTAAAATCGGCAAAAACCCGATTGCTTGGTAAAGGATTAGACACCCAGGGCGGAAACCGCATCCATGATCCCTTCGAATTCGGCAAACACCTGCCGGGGATTGAAGTGTCTGACCCGGGCCGCGCCGCTGGGGCAGAACCCGGAGCAGCTGCCGCACCCCTTGCAGATAGCCTCGTTGACCACGGAAACCCCACGGCGTTCGTCAAACTCGATGGCAGAATACGGACACAGCCCGATACAGGTCTGGCATCCGGCGCAGATGTCCGGGTCTATCCAGGAAATGGTGGAGGGCACCTCCACCTGCCCCCGGGTGGCCAGGGACAGGGCCTTGGCCGCCGCCCCCGAAGCCTGGGATACCGCATCCGGAATATCCTTGGGCGATTGGCAGACTCCGGCCAGAAACACCCCGTCCGTGGCGGTATTCAAGGGGCCCAGCTTGGGGTGTTCCTCCAGGAAGAAGCCGTCGGAGCCGAGATTGACCCCGAAAATCCGTCCCACCTCCGGGGCGTCCTTTCGGGCTTCCATAGCCATGCACAGGACCACCATATCCACAGGCACTCGAACCGGTTTTCCAAGAAGGGTGTCTTCGGCGATGCAGATCAGTTTTCCTTTCTCCTCGGGTCGCCGGGGAACATCACTGATTTCCGCCACCTTTCCCCGAACAAAGATGGTTCCCTCTTCCTGGCACCGGCGGTAAAACTCTTCATAGCCCTCGCCGAAGCACCGCATATCGATATAGAAATCATAGACCTCCGCATCATGCCCCACTTTTTCCTTGACCAGATGGGAATACTTCAGAGCGTACATGCAGCAAACCCTGGAGCAGTATTCATGGTGGTTCACATCCCGACTGCCGATGCAGTGGAGCAGGGCCACGCTTTTCGGCGGCTTGTCGAATCCGCCGTTGCCGTTGCGCATCAGGATTCGTCCGCCGGTGGGGCCGGTGGCGTTGCTCAGTCGTTCGAATTCCAGGCTGGTGAATACGTTGGGATGAACCCCGTAGCCGTACTGTTTCAACGGCGTCGGATCCATCAGATCATACCCGGTGGCCAGCACGATACTGCCCACCTTGATTTCGATCTCCTCCGGCTGCATCGTGTGATCGATCGCCTTGGCCTCGCAGGCTTTGACGCATTCCATGCACTCGCAGCATACCCCGCAATTGAGACAGCGTTCCGCCTCCGCCAGGGCGGCTTCCGGGGAAAAGCTTTTGGATTCTTCATCAAAACAGGCCGCCCGCATTTGCGGATCGAGGCGACTCAATTCGGGGCGCAGGCCCGGAATACAGTCTTCAGGGATTTCCGACCATTCGCATTCGTAATCATCCGGCTTACTGAACCGGGACGGGGTATCCTCAAGGTCCAGGCCCTGCAGATACCGCCGGATACCCTCCGAGGCCCGATGGCCGGCGGCCACCGCCTCCACCACCGTGGCCGGGCCGGTAACCACGTCGCCGCCGGCGAAGACATTGGGACGGTTGGTCTGCATGGTCGCCGGGGAGACCTCTATCCGGTCCCGCGTCGCGCATTCCAGGGAACACTCGGCGGTTTCCCAGCAGGTGTCGATCTTCTGACCGATGGCGGTGATCACGGTGTCGCACTCGATCACGAAGTCGGAGCCGTCCACCGGAACCGGGCGCCGGCGTCCGCTGGCATCCGGTTCTCCCAGTTCATTGCGGCAGCACCGTATTCCCGCCACACAGCCGTTTTCAGCCAGAATCTCCAGCGGCGTCGTCAAAAAGTGAAACGCCACCCCCTCTTCCCTGGCCCCTTCAATCTCATCCTCAAAGGCCGGCATCTCCGATTCGGTGCGGCGATAGACCACCGTCACCCGGTCGGCCGCCAATCGACGGGCCACCCGCACCGCATCGATGGCCACATTGCCGCCGCCGATAACCACCACGTTTTTGCCCGGACAGGTCTTGTCTCCCAGGTTTACGTCCCGTAAAAAGGCAACCGCATCAATGACCCCCCGGCAATCCGTCTCGCCCGGGACTCCCAGTTTCATGCAGTCATGGGCGCCCACTCCGAGAAACACGGCGCCGTATCCCTGCTGATTCAGATCGTCCAGATGGAAATCCCTGCCGAAGCGCATTCCGGTTTTGATTTCCACCCCCATTCGGACGATATAATTGATCTCCTTGTCGAGCACCTCCGGCGGCAGACGGTAATCGGGAATACCCACCCGAAGCATGCCCCCCGGCTTATCCAGGGCCTCGAACACCGTCACCTGATACCCGTCCCGCCGCAGGTCGTAGGCCACCGTGAGTCCGGCCGGCCCCGAGCCGATCACCGCCACCTTTTCGTCTTTTTCTTCTATCACCGGGATGGGCAGTGCATCCATATCCACCTGATCGGCGGCAAATCGTTTGAGGTCGCGAATGGCCACCGCCGAATCGACCTCTTTCCGCCGGCATTCGGTTTCGCAGGGATGGGGGCAGACCCGGCCCAGAACCCCGGGCAGGGGCAGCTTTTCCATGATCAGCTTCACGGCCTCTTCGTATTTGCCCATCTTGATCATCTGCACATATCCCTGGACGTTCACATGAGCCGGACAGGCCTGAACACAGGGAGCGCGGTCCATCTTGTCGATGCAGTAGGTAATGGGCACCGCCTGGGGAAACGCCCGATAAATCGCCTTTCGATCCCCCAGTCCCACATCCCACTCGCTGGGACGGGTGACCGGACAGACCTTGGCGCATTCACCGCACCCGGTGCAGACCCCCTCCTGGATATATCGGGGTTTTCTTCGAATCTTGACGGTATAGTTGCCGATGTACCCGGATACTTCCGTAACCTCGCTGTAAGAATAAAGTACCACATGGGGATTCTGGGCCACCTCCACCATTTTGGGGGTGCCGATACAGGCGGCGCAGTCGAGGGTGGGAAAGGTCTTGTCGAATTGAAGCATGTGGCCCCCAATGGTGGTGTCTTTTTCCACCAGGTAGGCGGTGTGGCCGGAATTGCCCACATCCAGGGCGGCCTGCATGCCGGCGATACCGCCGCCGACGATCAAAATATCCGGATGAACCGATACCCTTCGGGTCTGCAAGGCGTCATGAAAATTGACCCGGTTGATGGCGCCGGCCGCCAGGGTCTTGGCCTTGCGGGTGGCCTCGTCCTCGTCCCGGGTGACCCAGGAAACCTGTTCCCGAACCGAGGCCATCTGGAATTTGTACGGGTTCAACCCGGCCCGTGCGCAGGCACCCTGAAAGGTTTTCTCGTGAAGCCTCGGGGAACAGGAGGCCACCACGACCCGGTTCAAATCATACTCCCGAATGTCCTTTTCGATCATCTCCTGGCCCGGGTCCGAGCACATGAATTTGTAATCCCGGGCCACCACCACATGGTCCAGTTTGCCGGCGAATTCAGCCACCTCATCCACACGGACTTTGTGGGCGATGTTGATCCCGCAATGGCAAATGTAAAATCCGATTCGTGTCGACATTCCTCCCCCTCATCTTTTGAGTATGGTTCATGCGCATTTCTTTTTTTCAAGATGATGCGACCAGCCCCTTGATCATATGAATCACCTCATCGGTTTCCGATGGTATTTCCAGAAATCCGTCCGGTTCCGGGATCCCCTTTTCCCGCCGGGCTTTTTTATATTTCGGATAATGATCAAAAGTTTTCCTTGCAATGGGAGACAGCAGAATCACCGGCACCTTCGCCAGGCACCGGTCGCATTTGATGTCCAAATAGAGGGAGATCCCCTCGTCGACCAGGCTCAGGATGTTGATGATGATGCAATCCGGCGGCGTTTCCCGGGACCGGCACAGGCACTCCTCGGCGGAGCTGACAATCAGGGGATGATAACCGCCGTCCGCCATCAGGGCGGTCAGAAAAGCGACCATGTTCCGTTCCTGATCCACCAGAATGATGTTGGTTTTCTTCATCGCCATTTTCCCGATATATGAGCGGTCAAAAAGATGCGAGGCTCCGGGTATACAACCGATAAACAGCGGAACCGCTTTGAATGAGCGGGCATGCGCCGGCCGAAAACAGGTGTCGCTCGGAGCAAGGCCTGCTGAAGCCCTTCCGGTATTCTGAAAATCCTGTTTCCCTTTGGGATAACTTATTGCATAGGGTATGCCAGAGAGGGGGTTATGCTTTAATCAAATGATATTTCAATAGGTTGTGGGAGAGGTCGAATGAATGTCCTTGTGCGGATAGAACTGTTGCAGATTATTCGGAGTGGATAAAGATAACTTATACTAACAATTGGTTAGGCGTGGAAGGCGGGTGATGCAATGTTGCGTTGCATATGGGACGTTATTCATTGACTGGGGGCAGAGAAAGATCAAACCGGGTTCCTTCTTCTAATTTGCTTTCCACGGTCACCTCTCCGTTGTGGTGCCGGATAATACCGTAGACGGTGGACAGCCCGAGCCCGACCCCGTAGCCTTCATCCTTGGAGGTGAAAAAAGGCTCAAAAATATGGGACAGGTTCTCCTCCGGTATGCCGATACCGGTATCCTGAACGGTGATGACCACCCGGTTCCGAACGGAATCATAGGATGCGCCGAGGGTCAGTTCGCCCCCCTCGGGCATGGCGTCCAATGCGTTAAAAACCAGGTTGATGATACACTGCTGAAGCTGGTTGAAATCGCCCTGAATCGCGGGAACAGTCGAGGAATAATCGGTGGTGAGGCGAATATTGCTCAGTTCCAGCTTGTGCTGGCACAGGAGCACCGACCGGTCCAGCAATTCCCGAACCTCGACCGGAGAAAATGAAACCGGGGATTTTCGGGAAAAGGTCAGGAGGTTCGACACGATTTCGGAGCATCGGGCGGTTTCGCTCTCCACCAGGCCGAGGTACTGTTCAAATTTGCGGATGTTATCCGGTTTGAGATTTCCCCGGTTCAGGATTCGAATCATCAGCCGGCAGTAATTGAGCACACCGGCCAGTGGATTGTTGATCTCGTGGACCACGCTGGCGGCCAGACGGCCCAGGGACATCATCTTGTCCTGGTGGAGAATTTTGGCCTGATCCTCGATTTCCCGCTCCAGTTGTCGGATCTCCCGAAGATCCCGAACAAAACAGACCTTTCCGGTTTCCCGACCCTGTTGATCGGTGATTACCGAGGCGGAAATCTGCACCGGGATGGATGCATGGGTCTCGTCTTTTAAAGAGGTCTGAAACATAAAGAGGCGGTTTTCCCCTCCGTACCGGTCCTCCTTCAGGGCCTTTCGAAACGCCTTTTCATCTTCGGGTCGAAACAGACCGCTCAATCCGTAACGGTGCAACACTTCGGATTTGGAATAGCCCAGAATCCGCACCATGGAGCGGTTGAAAATCACCACCCGCTCATCGGCGTCACAACCGACGATGCCGTCCATAGAGCTTTCGATCAGATCATTCTGAAACCGATAGGTCTCCATCAACTCGGCCGTGGTATCGTTCCAACCTTCCTCCAGAAGACGGGTGTACTCCTGGATCTGTTTCTTGCGGGTGTACCGGTCCCGGGCCCTCTCCAAAGCCAGCTGGAGGGCATCATCGTTGATCGGTTTTGTTATGAAATCGGAGGCATCCAGCTGCAGCGCCCGAATGGCCAGCTCCATTTCACCGAAGGCGGTAACCACGATCACCTCTGTGTCGGGCAGGCTCTTTTTAAGTTTTTCCAGAACCGATATGCCGTCCATTCCCGGCATCCGAACGTCGGTGATCACGATCTGAGGCCGAACCCGATCGCAGGTTTCCAGCCCTTTCAGACCGTCGGCCGCGGTGAACACCTCATACCCCGCATCCTCCAAGGCGATTCCGGTGACTCTTCGAATCCCCTGTTCATCATCGATCAAGACGATCTTCCAGTCATGCTCCTTGGTCATTTTCATGACTCCCGTAGACGAAAAAACCCATTTCCTCGCATTCTTTTACTGCATTCGGAAGGTGGACGTGGTGTGGAAATGTTTTTAAGTCTCTATAATGAGGCGCGTTATCCCATCGGGTAATCAAATTATCATCACGATCCATGTAGTGGAAACGGTATCGCCGTTTTTTTCCAACCAGCACTTCCTTGAAATGGAAAACTGAACCGTCAAGAAACACCAATGTCCCACTAATTATTCCCGTTTGGTTCTCCTCATCAATTTCAAAATCTATTTTTGTCTGTGAACACAGCCATTCCGTTCCTGAGATTTCTTTTCTGATGGATTCGAACCGGTTTTGAATCATAAGGATAGAGAATCTATTATATTTTTCTTCTCCGCAGCTCTCTTCCAAGCCTCATAGACAAAAACCCAGTCGAACCATTGAGGTTCATCTCCAAGGTTTCCTGCCTCGAACTCCTTAATAAATTCTTGGCTTTTCATCGAATATTGATTTTCAAACTTTTTAAGTCGTTGAAGATAATCCCTGAGTTTTTGATCATTCAGCTTTTTCTGAAGCGCCAATCCCTGTTTCAAGATCGGCAATGCCTCTTCTTTTATTTTTATCTGTTGCATGACAGATTCTCCAAATTATCCCTTCCTTTTCATATTCGGGAATAGCTTGAATAATAGCCTAGTGAAAGCTGTTCTTATCCATCGCCTGCGAAGCCCGGGAGAAATAGTCCTCCA
>JBKHDE010000122.1:0-13245 GCA_046541495.1 Desulfococcaceae bacterium | reverse complement strand
CAGAGTCCGCGGCAAAACTTCACCGGAAAACAACGCAATTCCTCACGATTACAACAGAAAAATCATCACAAAGTCAACCCGAAAGAGATCACAGACCCGTTTTACCACCCGGTGTATAGCTCTTTACGGATTTTCCCCATCCGATTTTGCGCCGTTGACGCAAAGCCTTATTTCGAACAGAGGGTAAAAAGAGGTTAAAAAAAAATAGAAAATGATAAATATTTCAGTTCCTCAGGCGCCACTATCCGCCCGCATTCTCCTGATAACCATCCTTCTGATCCTTTTGATCACCTCCGCCGCATCGGCCCGAACCCTGACCCTGGCCTGGGATCCGAGTGAAGATCCTTCCGTAGACCGGTATGTCGTCTACTGGGGCACCCGGTCCGGCGACTATTCACAAAACAGCGATGCAAAGGGGCATCTCATTCCGGCCGGCACCACCACGTACCAGATCACCGATCTGTCCGGCAGCCGCCCCTATTTTTTCGCGGTCAAGGCATTGAATGCGCTGGGATTATCCAGCGATTATTCCGATGAGGCGGCCCTGCCCGCCATTGCCGGGCTTAAAAATGATTTTAGATTAGCCGTGAGCCGGCATGAAACCTTTTATCTGTCCGGCGTGGCAGCAGCCAATAAACCGGTGGAGGTCTATAACGGCCGCATCCGGATCGGGTCCACCGCAGCCGGGCCGGACGGCGCCTGGTCCCTGGCTGTAAACAGCTCTATCCTTGGCGAAGGGCCGGTCCAATTAACGGCCTCATCCACCGGGGCCGAATCGGAACAGATCATGGGCAATGTCCAAGTGACCAGCGCGCCCACTCCCGGAGACCTCGACTGTCTCAATGGGGTGGATTTGGCGGACGCCGTCATCGCCTTGAAGGTGGTCAGCGGCATTTCCGTGTTTGTCTCCGCCGACCGGGACGCAACCGGAGACCGGCGGATCGGCATCCCCGACGCCCTGTTCATCCTTCAGACGGTCTCCGGGTTGCGGGGCGTCTGAGTTTTACCGCCGGGGCGGATCGGCCTCCCGGGTCACCGCCCCCCGGTCCTCGCTCAGCACCAGCAGGGCGAATCGCTGCACCCGATCCGGTTCATCGGTGCTGAGGGATGCATAATCGAACCGCCCCCGAAGATCGGTATACCCGTCCTTGTAAAATGATATCTCCCCATCCTTCATTCGGGCGTATACCTTGACATAGACGGCGGGCAGCGGCTTTCCGTGGTCGATGTCGGCGACATTCAGATAGCCGTAGTTTTCCATCACCTGTACATCCAGAGAATGGGCATAGTAGACGGCGGTCTCCCGAATTCCCGCCCCGATCACCTCGATCATGAGGTTGCGGTTGCGGTATTCCCCGGGAAGATCCAATTGAACCCGATTTTGATCTTCGGGCAGGCGCACCGCATCCGAGCGATGGGGCCGGATAAAGGCGAAACGGCCGGTCTGCTTCCGGACGAAGGGATTCCGGGAAAAGAGCAGTTCAATATCCATGGGATAATAGCGAAGGGTGCAGGCCTCGAGATTCCGGTAATTGAGGATGATCGATTCGGCCTCCACAAGAAGGGTCAACGACGGTTCCGTGGCGGCCAGCGCCCCCATCCGCTGGTCCCGGTCCTGCTCATTCATTACCGCAGTGGATGATCCGGTTACCTCGTCCAACTGGGACACCGCTGTGCGAAAGAGATCCCGCCATCGGTTCACCGGGTAATCGACATACGCCTCGGCGATTCGGCGGGCGGTGTCCACCTCCCCCCGGTAAAAGGCCAGATAGGTGCTCAAATAATCGTACTGGATGCGGCTTTTCACCGCTTCCGGATCGATTCGCTCGAAGAAGCCGAGGGCCTCGGCCACCCGGTCCTGAAGCAGCAGGTAATAGGCCGCCGCCACTCGGTCCTCGGTATCGATGTCGGGTTTATAGCTCAGTTGCGTGAGAAATCGGACATATTGTTCGTAGAACCGGTCGTTGAGAATCTTGGGCCGGTCCCCCAGCGGATGGGTGCGGGCGTTGACCAGGGGTTTGTACTCCCGATGTTCATAGAGCCGCCGTTTTACCGGATGCACCGTCAACAGGGGGGATTCGATGAAGGGGCCGCACCGGTGAATGAAATCCGACCGGCCCAGGTATTCGGTCATGGTAACCGGATCTTGGTGGTAGATGCCGTAGGACCAAAGGGTGGCATCATATGCCAGCCGGGACCGAAGCACAGGCAAAACCCGGTCGAAAAAGAGCCGATCCTTCATGCGAAAAGCGATCCGCCCGAGGTTCAGCCGCTCGAGGTTGTTCGCTCGCAGGAAATCCAATACCGCTTCCGAGGTGCCGTTCTGGGAGACATGGGCCCAGGAGTCGGTATCCTGGCGGGACGGTGAGGAAACGACATGAAAATCCATGGCCGCCCCGCCGGCTACCACCGCCTCCTGCTTGGCCGCCTGCACCGGATAAATGCCGAACCGGCCGGTATCGGGAAAATAGAAGTGGTATTCCAGGGTCCGGGTGCTGTAAGGCTCGATGGACAAAGGCACGCTCCTGGAATAAAAACCGGCGTTGATGGGCAGGGCGCCGGCCGGAATCTGGGCGAGCAGATTCAGCTTCTGACGAGAAGAGGTGGGGTTGCTTACCACCACCCGACACCCGTAGGGGGTCCCCACCAGGAATTCGTCCCGAATAAATTTGTCGAGACGCTCGTTTTCGACGAACCGATACCGATCATTCGGACGGAAAAAGTTCTGGCTGACCAGAATGGGCGTTTCGGTATCGGGCGACGGCGCCGGTCGAATCTCTTTATGGAAGACGATGAGCGGGCTATCGGCCGTTAACTGAAGAGCGGTATCCCGAACCTGAACCCCAGGGTCCCCGGCCTCAAACGGCAGGTCCATAACCGCCAGGGCCAGCATCATCTCTGGAAAGTTCCGGTGGGCATAGGGAAAATGAACCGAAAAAAAGGGGACGGCCGGATCACTCTCGGCAAAATCCCGCCAGAAGGCGTTGACGGTGATCAGGTCCCCGTCTTGTTCCGCGATCGGCAGGTGATGATAATTGTTTTCCACCCATTCCCGAGTCTTGTCCAGGCCCTGGTACAAAGGCCGCATCTCTTTTCGAAGCCGAACCGTATCCCTTTTTTGCTTGAAAATGCGACCGGTCGGCGGGGCCGCGCTTTCAAGCACCATCTCCGCTTCTGGTTCAGGAGCCTTATCATACAGGGCGCCTTCCTTTTCCAGCGACAGCGCAGGAGCCGGAGCCGTGCCTCGACCCATGGCCCGCTCTTCATCCCCAAGGATATCGGTTATCGATGCAGCAAGATCGTCCATGCCGAACCGGCCGGCCTCTAAAGCGCTCCCCTTGAGAGCGGTGTCGAAGAGGGTATTGAAGGCATCCGGGTCGGGGGGCAGGAGGTCAAAGCGGTCCTTCACCCATCGTTGAATCCGATCCCCGTCCCGGGAGGTTCCCCGAAAAAGCAGGATCTTTTCCACGATATTGAGCCGGGAAAAGGCCCAGGGTTCCTGATAGCGGGTGAGATCCGCTCCGAGCAGCCAGTGATCCATAAAGGTTTGGTCCTTCTTGTTTTCCAGATAGGGCGTGACCACGGTCTTGAAAAAAGAAGGGTCTTTGTGGAAGAGAAAGAAATTGAGTTCGTGGCTGGCGTACTCGGAATAGGTCTTTTCTTTTTCGGCGGCATCCATTCGGTGCCAACCCGGAATAAAACCGAACTCCCGCAGGGTCGCATTCCCGCTCAAGGTTTCCAGAAGCCGGTAGGCCTTGTCCAGGGAATCATAGACCTCGAACTCGGCGGTGGCGATGTCCTCAATCCGGAGGGTTTCACCGGCGGAGAGGATCGAGACCCGTTTTTGTTCGGTGAAGGAAAACTTCGGGTCCAGCCGCCGAACCATGCGAAGATCTCGGGTCGGCGTGGCGGCCACCGGAAGCGAAATTTCCCGGTAAACCATCCAGTCCCCGTCTATAGCCAAGAGATGAACCTGAGAATGACTCCCCAGATCGGCCCGGTCGATGGTCACCACCCCGTCGGCGCCGGGCGTGAGATTGGTGCGGAATACGGCGGCTTCCTGCAAAAAATCGATGTTGGAGAAACTGACCGCATCCCCCCGGGCGAACAATCCCCGGGGTGCGGCCGCCGCCCGAATGGGCGGAGGCACCGCCTTCTCCATAAATTCTTCACCTTCCCGGGCCTGATCCACCGCGGTTTCGGTCTTGTGAATGGACCAGGGGTTCAGCAGCAGTTCCGGTCGGGTCAGAAGGTTCCCGGGAAACTTCGGCGCATATTTCCGCTCCAGGATGTAGCGGTATTCGTCTCCGATCCGCCGCCCGGAAAGATATTGGGAGGCGGGGTGGGACAGCCGAATCTCATCCCCCACCGGATTCCGGGCAACCAGAAGGTTTCGAAAACAATCGAATGCCGGCACAAACCGGGTGGCGATCAGGTGCAGCCGGGCCTTTTCTCCGGCGTTGCCGATGCGGACCCGAATGGTGTTTTCATCCGTCTCGATGCCGTCGATCTGAAGCCCTCGGGTAGCGCTCTGCGCCAGGATTCGGTGGTCCGAGAGCAGGAAATCACCGGTGGCCTTCCCCGCGGTCACCCGAAGCCGAAAAAACGCACCCTCATTATTGAGGCGGAGTTCATAATCGCCGGGGGCCAACCCGCTGATTTCCAGATATCCGTCGGCGGCCTTCAGGGCCGGGGTGTGATCCACGGCGTATTCTCCCGCCCGGAGTGCCAAAAGCCGGGGGCGGCGCCAAACCGGCTCGTTCGTCTCCCCCGGATCGGGAATTCGAATCGGTGCGCCGGCCCGGGCGTGAATCATTTCCGGATACCGATACCGGTTCCGGGCGGGCCGCCAGACGTGAGACACCCCTTCGGAACCGGAGGCCCGAATATGGTCGATGTCGGCAAGCGGCCCCAACTGAATCCGCCCATTCGAATCGGTCTGGAGGGTGACTTCCACCGGGTCTCGAAAATACAGATGCTTGAAGCGGAATTGAACCGGCCGGCCGGAGAGGAGTTCCCCGTTTTTGCCTCGGGCCTCCACCCGGTATTCGCCCTCTTCATGGGTCAAAAACAGGTCCCACACCGCCGGGGTGGCGTCGATTTCATTGACCTTGAAACCGGTCGAAACGCTCAGATCTTCCGTGTTGCCGCGACTGATGTTGTCGATTTTGGCGGTCAGTGAAAATTCGATTCGGGACAGGTTATCGGGGACGGTAAAGGCGAAAACCGATTCCCGGTCCGTTTCCAGTTGAAAATCGGGAACCTCCCGGGTGGTGGATACGCCGTCCCGGTCATGAGAGGTCACCCCAAGACGCACCTCTTTCAGCAAGGAGACCGGCACGCCGTATCCGTTTACGGTCAACCGCGGCCGGATCAGCACCTCGGCCTCCCGCCCGGAAATGAGCGATTCCCGATTAAGATGGAAGCCGGCGGTGAATTCATAGGTTTCTTTGAGGTGATGAAAGGTTTCCAGGGCCGCGAAATCCCCATCTTTGATGATCAGGGGCCGGGTTCCCGGGTCGGTGCTGAAGGGCACGGTGATGATGCCGTCCGCGTCGGGGCGGTATTCCCGCCCGCCGATCCAGACAGCGGCTTCGGGGCGGGGTCGGTTTTGTCCGTCCAGCACCACCAGTTCATGGCCGGCCGCCCCCATCCGGTTCAGTGTTCGAAGCGTCCCTTTTCGAACCAGGCACCGGCTGTTTTTGCCGTTTCCGATAAAATCGATGACGTATACGCCGGGATGGTCGAGCTGCGGGAACTCGAAATTCCGGCGCACCCGACGAAGGGGCGGCGTATCATAATGAACTGTCTCCTCCCAGGTGGCGGTGAGCCCGTCCAGATGGACGGCGGTGTCCACCTCCTTGGAATGTTCCCGATAGTAATTGAAGGTGTTCAGTTCATATACCTTCACGATCAGGGTTTGGACGTTTTTGACCTCCAGGTCAAAGGAAACCGGCGCATCCTTCTCGAAAAAAGTCCGATTGGCGGCGGGAAATTCCAGATCCACCCGCTCCCGAAGGGCCCGGTACCGGTCGGGGTCCATCATGGAATACCACCGCTCCATATCCCCGAGGCCATGCAGGATCTTGGTCTCGGCGAAGAGCGCCTTCAAGTAGTCGTCCCGAATGTACTTGGCGAAGGGGCGGTAATCCTCGGCATCCACAAAAAAATGCGTGAGGTAATCCCGCACCAATCCCTCGTCCTCCTGAACCGGGTCCAGTTGAACGGCCGAGTGAAAATGGACGCCCACATCCACCCGAAGCCCCCGAAACTCCCGCTGACCGAGGTAATCGGAATCCATATAGGGGACGTTTCTGGGGATGGCCAGGTACCGCAGAAACAGGTCCCGGTCGTATTCCCCCCGGCTGCGGGTGAAATCGAGCAGATGGTACAGCACAAAGGCCTTCAGCCCATGGTGAACCGGGGGCAGCGGCTGGGTGAATTTCCACAGGCGGTCCAGGTAGGCTTTCCGGGCCGCCGGATCATACCGGATATCGGTATCCGCGTTCGGGGCCAGCCGGGTCAGGTAGGTGGAAACGAACTCGGGATGCTCCAACAGGGCGGGCATCCGTTCAATGCAGGCGTCCAATTGGGAGATCAGCATTCGGCGGTGAATCGTCAGGGAACCGAAACCACCGGAATGCTTGTATTGAAGGTCCGCCAGAACCAGGTCGGCCAAATCGGGGCGAAGGGGCAGATCCAGGCGGCTGAGCAGATCCCGGCGGCGATCCGGATTGAGCCGGTCGCCCGAAAGCAGGTCGAGCCCCCCAGGTTCAAATCCCTCGAGATTCTCATACCGGGACAGGGCGATCTCCATCAACCGGGGAATCCCGATCAGGTCCGGATCGAGGGCCACCGGATCATCGGACTTTTCACCCGGCGCCTGTCGCCGGTGGTCGAAGTGAAGATTCAGCTCCCGGCGAATATGGTTTAGGGATTTGCCGGGGCTGCGGCCGTACTCCAGAAGGGCCTGGCGGTTTAGAATCTCCCTGATTCGATCGGTGTATCCCCGCCGCTTGATCCAGGCCGAGGTCAGCTCCCGGACTTTTTCCAAATCGCCGGTATGCTGGGCATGAAGGCAGTGGTAAAAATAGTACTCGTCGGTTCCCGGAATCAACCGTTCCAGGATCTTGGACCGGTCCTCGGCCAGGCTGAAATCTTCGATAAAACCGATCTCCTTTCCGTCCACTCGGGAGACGGTCAACATCATCCAGATCGCCAGAAATCCGATTAGCCAGGCTTTCATCATGGCTCCCCCTCTCGTTATCTCATGGTGGTCAACAGCGGCTTTGATCATCATTTCGGCCTAGCCTGAATGACATAGAGACCGAAACGGCAAGCCGGCCTCAACAGCATACCCCTTTATCCCGGGTCGATAAACAGGTATTTATTAAAATATCAGATCTGTGGATTGGGAAGACGCCCGAGGCCTCGATTCGAAAACCGTCGTCTTTTGGCTTGACGCGCCCCGTTGATCTGATTATAAGGAACATTTTATGGATTACGGCCCCTTTTCGTTCATTTCTTACCAAAACTCAATGCAAACAAAGGAGCAAACAATGAACCGATTCGGAAATGTGTTGATAACGGCGACGGCTGTGTTGGTACTCGTTTTCGGCGTCTCAGGTATAACGGCGGCCCAAGAGGGCTCCATCAAGATCGGGGTGGCCGGTGCCCACAGCGGTGACCTGGCCTCCTACGGCATTCCCACCGTCCGCGCCGCCACCCTGGTGGTGGAAGAGCGAAATGAACAGTTCGGCGGCATCGACGGCAAAAAAATCGAATTGCTGGTGGAAGACGATGTCTGCAAGCCCGAAATCGCCACCAACACCGCCACCAAGCTGGTCTCCGACGGCGCCCACGTGGTGATCGGCCATATCTGCAGCGGCGCCACCAAGGCGGCCCTCGGCATCTATAACGACCAAAAAATCGTGACCATGTCCCCTTCCGCCACCAACCCGGGCCTGACCCAGAGCGGGGATTACCCCAATTTCTACCGCACCATCGCCTCGGACGACGCCCAGGCCCGGCTGCAGGTCGATTACGCCCTGAAAGAACTGGGGCTCAAAAAACTGGCGGTCATCCATGACAAAGGCGACTACGGCAAAGGCCTGGCCGAATTCGCCAAAAAATTCATCGAAGACGAAGAAGGCGCCGAGGTGGTTCTCTATGAAGGCGTGACCCCGGGCGCCGTGGACTATTCGGCCGTGGTCCAGAAAATCAAGCGGTCCGATGCCGACGGCGTCATCTTCGGCGGCTACCATCCCGAAGCCTCCAAGATCGTGATGCAGATGCGCAAAAAGAAGATGGACATCCCCTTCATCTCCGATGACGGGGTCAAGGACGACACCTTCATCAAGGTGGCCGGTAAATACGCCGAAGACGTATACGCCACCGGACCCAGAGACACCTCCAAAAACCCCATCGCCAAGAAGGCGGTCGAACAGCATAAGGCCAAATACGGCGAAGATCCCGGCGCCTTCTTTCTGAACGCCTATGCCGCGGCCATAGCCCTGCTCAACGCGATCGACGTGGCGGGAAGCACCGATTACGACGGCATCACCAAGGCGCTTCAGTCCGAATTCGTGGCCACCCCGCTGGGCATCATCCGTTTTGATGAACAGGGAGACGCCATCGGCATCGGCTTTTCCATGTACCAGGTCCAGAACGGAAAATATGTCGAACTGGAAGAATAATTCGTCGATCTGAATCCATCCGTCAGGGGACAGGCATCCGTGTCTGCCCCCTGATTTTTTTGGCATCGTTTCAACCCTGTTTTGCCCGGACGGGCCGCGCCTACCGGGTATCACCCTCACTCTTCGGTACATCACAATGGACTGGGAATATTTTTTTGAACTGTTGCTGGGCGGATTGACCCGGGGGTCCATCTACGCCTTGATCGCCCTCGGCTATACCATGGTCTACGGCATCATCGAACTGATCAATTTCGCCCATGGTGAAATCTATATGATCGGAGCCTTTACCGCGCTGATCGCGGCCAATGTCCTCACCATGCTCGGCATGAACGAGCTTGCCGTGCTGGTCCTGGCCTCGGTGGTGGCGATCCTCTACTCATCGGCCTACGGGTTCACCGTGGAAAAGATCGCCTATAAGCCGCTGCGCCAGGCCCCGAGGCTGTCGCCGCTGATCAGCGCCATCGGTATGTCCATCTTTTTGCAGAACTATGTCCTTCTGTCCCAGACTTCGGATTTTCTGCCCTTTCCCAGCCTCATCCCCGAACTCGAATTCATGGAGCCGATCGCCCATATCATCAGTTCCGCGGAGGTGATCATCATTCTGACCACGGCGGTGGTGATGGTCCTTCTGACCCTGCTGATCAAATACACCCGCATCGGCAAGGCCATGCGGGCCACGGCCCAGGACCGAAGCATGGCCATGCTGGTGGGGGTCAACGTCAACCGGGTCATCTCCACCACCTTCGTGATCGGGTCGGCCCTGGCCGCGGTGGGCGGGGTCTTGATCGCATCCCACATCGGCATGATCAACTTCTACATCGGCTTTATCGCCGGGATCAAGGCATTTACCGCGGCGGTGCTCGGCGGCATCGGATCGATCCCCGGGGCGGTGCTCGGCGGCATGGTTCTGGGATGGACCGAAAGCTTCGCCACCGGGTATGTCTCCAGCGATTACGAGGACGTCTTCGCCTTTGCGCTCCTGGTGATCATTCTGATCTTCCGGCCCGCCGGCATCCTGGGCCGATCCACCACCCAAAAGGTGTAGAGCAGCCGACACCGAGATTTTTTCAAAATCATGAAAATTCAAGATATTAAAGAATCTTTCTTTATCGCGGCCTGGTTCATTCTGCTGACTTTCCCCATTATGGTGATACGGGTCAAGCCCATCGAAGATACCATCGAATGGCGATGGTGGAACCTGGTCCTGGTGGGCGCGGGCAGTTTCATTCTCTCCTTTGTCTGGCGGTACCTGATGACCCGGCGAAAGACCGGGCAAAAGCGCAAGGAATCGGAAGACATCGAAGACATTCCCCCGACCCAGCGGCTCCTCAGAAATTCGAAGTTTTATGTGCCGGCCCTGATCGTGCTGGGGGTCTTCGTCCTCGCCTTTCCCTTTCTCTTCTCCGCCTATCAGATCAATATCATGACCACCGCCCTGATCTATGTGGTTTTGGGGCTGGGGCTCAACATCGTGGTGGGCCTGGCCGGGCTTCTGGATCTGGGCTATGTGGCCTTCTATGCGGTGGGGGCCTACAGCTATGCCCTGCTGAACCACCATTACGGGCTGGGGTTCTGGACGGTGCTGCCCTTCGGCGCCTTCATGGGGGCGATGTTCGGGGTGCTGCTCGGGTTTCCGGTGCTGCGGCTTCGGGGAGACTACCTGGCCATCGTGACCCTCGGATTCGGAGAGATCATTCGGCTGATCCTCGAAAACTGGAATGAATTCTCCTTCGGCCCCAGCGGCATCGCCAACATTGCCCGGCCCGGTTTTTTCGGAATCGATTTCTCCCTGGAGGCCTCTACCCGGTACCTCTATTTTCTGATGATCGCCATGGCCCTGTTTACCATTTTCGTGGTCAACCGGTTGCAGAATTCCCGCATCGGCAGAGCCTGGATCGCCCTTCGGGAGGATGAAATCGCCTGCCAGGCCATGGGCATCGACAAAACCAAAACCAAGCTCACCGCCTTCGCCTTGGGCGCCACCTGGGCCGGCATGGTCGGGGTCATCTTCGCAGCCAAGACCACCTTTATCAATCCGGCCAGCTTCACCTTCCTGGAATCGGCCATCATCCTGTCCATCGTGGTGCTGGGCGGAATGGGCTCCATCGTGGGCGTGATCATCGGGGCCCTGGTGCTGATCCTGCTGCCGGAATATCTGCGGGCTTTTTCCGAATACCGAATGCTGCTCTTCGGCGCCATCATGGTGATCATGATGGTCTTCCGTCCCCAGGGAATCATCAGCGGAGTGCGCCGAACCTATGAATTCAAAAGGAAAGGCGACAAAATCGTCAAAACCCGGGAGACGGTGAAACAGCCCGCCCCGACGACGGACCATTCCTGAGAGAAGACGACGCAAAGATGGAACCGATACTCGAAGTGAAAGATTTGACCATGGATTTCGGGGGCCTGCGGGCCCTGGACCACCTGGACCTGGAAATCGACCAGGGCGAGATCGTGGCCCTGATCGGCCCCAACGGCGCCGGAAAAACCACCTTTTTCAACTGCATCACCGGCATCTATATCCCTACCCGAGGGGATGTGCTCATTTCTCCTCCGGGCAAGAAACGGGAGCGGATCAACGGCTTGAAACCCAACCATGTCACGGAACGGGGAATGGCCCGCACCTTTCAGAACATTCGCCTCTTTCCCAGCATGACGGTTCTGGAAAACGTCATGATCGGCCGTCATTGCCGCACCCGCAGCGGCATCGCCGGGGCCATCTTTCGAGGGCCGGGGACCCGGGAAGAGGAGCAGGCGGTGGTGGACAAAAGCTATGAGATTATAGAAAAGATGGGGCTCAGCCGGTTCGTGAACGAAATGGCCAGAAATCTGCCCTACGGGGCCCAGAGGCGGCTGGAAATCGCCCGGGCCATGGCCACCGAGCCGTTTCTCATCCTCCTGGACGAACCGGCCGCCGGCATGAACCCCCAGGAAACCTATGAACTGGATCGGCTGATTCTTCAGATTCGGGATGAAGAGGGGATTTCGCTTCTGTTGATCGAACACGACATGCAGCTGGTCATGAGCCTGTCGGACCGCATCTTCGTTATGGATTACGGAAAAAAGATCGCTCAGGGAACCCCCGAGGAGATCAAGAACAATCCGGTGGTGATCAAGGCCTATCTCGGGGAGGAGATCGATGCTTAAACTGTCCAGTGTCGAGAGCTATTACGGCAATATCCGGGCCCTCAAGGGGATCGACATCGACATCTCCGAGGGGGAGATCATCACCCTGATCGGCGCCAACGGCGCCGGAAAAACCACCACCCTGATGTCCATCTGCGGGGTGGTGCCGCCCCGACACGGGGAGATCCTGTTCATGGGCCGTCCCATCCACGACATGAGCCCCGACCGGATCGTGGCCCTGGGCATCAGCCAGGTCCCCGAAGGCCGCCGCATCTTTCCCTTCCTCACGGTCGCCGAAAATCTGGACATGGGCGCCTTTCTTCGCAAGGACAAGAACGGCATCAAGGAAGACATCGAGTACATCTATGAACTTTTTCCCATCCTGGCCGAACGACGCAACCAGGCGGGCGGCACCCTGAGCGGCGGCGAACAGCAGATGCTGGCCATCTCCCGGGCCCTGATGGCCCGGCCCAAGCTCCTGCTCATGGACGAACCCTCTCTGGGTCTGGCCCCCCTGGTAATTCGGAGGATCTTCGGGATCATCGAAAAGATCAACACTGAAAACCGGACCACCATCTTTCTGGTCGAACAGAACGCCAATCTGGCCCTTAAAATAGCCCATCGGGGTTATGTTATGGAAAACGGCCGCATTATTCTGTCAGACGCAGCCCGGAATCTGCTGTCCAACGAACAGGTCAAAAAGGCCTATCTCGGGGTGTAAGCCTTCCCGCTTTTTTCTCAGATCTTTTTCAACAGCCGATTGGCATCGCTCTTTTGCACCGCCTCATCAAAGGCCGCCATGGTATCGGAAAGGGCCTGAAGTTCCGCAGATTCGGGGATGGGGATATTTTCATTGCCCCGGTGCTCCAGGGCGTCCAGAATGTATTTGACCGTCAACAGGTCGGTGTCCCGGGCCGGTTGATAGCCGGTCTCGTCCCCGTTATCATCTTCGTTGATCAGGACCTCCGACAGAATGCCGGCCTCCACCAGCCGCTCCAGAATTTCCTGGACCCGCTTGTGGGGAATCTCCAGATCGTCGGCGATTCGCCGGTCCGATGCCCGGCCGTCCCCGTCGACGAACCGCTTGATCAGGTAATGGGTGATGTAGAGCGACAGGAGTTTGTCCCGGGCCGGGCTGATGTCGCGAAACACCGGCTCGTATTCGTAAGATCGGGCGCTCTGGCTCACCGCCGAAATAACCCCGCCGAAAAGGACGATCAGCCAGCTCAAATTGATCCATATCAGGAAAAGGGGAAATGCCGCGAAACTGCCGTATACGGCATTGTATTGAGATACCCCCACCTGAAAATTGATGTAGAGAAACTGGGCGATCTGGTAGATGGACCCGGCGACCACCCCCGCCACTGCCGCGGAGGAAAAGTGAACCTTGGCATGGGGCATCAGCATATAGATCAGGGTGAAC
>JBKHDE010000121.1:0-13265 GCA_046541495.1 Desulfococcaceae bacterium | reverse complement strand
CCACCCTCGCCCCCATTACCGCGGTGATCACCATTTTCGAGTTGACTTACAATGAAGCGGTCATTCTTCCGCTGATGGTGACCTGCATCACCAGCGTGGTCGTGGTGCGGCTGCTCTTCGGGTATTCGGCTTACGAAATGAAACTCCTGCGAAAAGGGGTCAACATCGTTCGAGGGCATGACGTGGGGATTCTGCGCAGCCTTCGAGTGCGGGATTTCATGGATCGGGAATATGAGCATCTGAAAGCGGCCACCCCCCTGATGGGCGTTCTGGATCGGATTCTCTCCTCGCCCTACCCCCATTTTATCGTTTTCAACAATCAACAAAAGCTGGTCGGGGTGATCTCTTTGAGGGATGTGCGGGGTCTCTTTGCTCAAGTGGAGCAGTTGAAGCATCTGTTGGTGGCGGAGGATTTGATGAAACGGGAGGTCGTCACCATTTCATCGATGGACAACCTCGAAACCGCGCTTTACCTGTTTGAAAACCACCGCATTTCCTTTCTGCCGGTGACTGCGGCCGGCAATCCCCAAAAAGTTCTAGGGATACTCAAAAAAGATGATCTTCTGCGAGCCTACCGGGAACGGGTGCTCAAGGACCGGGTGTTGTCGGTACCATTTCGGTAAAGGGTTGAGTTCAAGACTCAAATCGGTTAAAAAGCGGCCGGGAATTCAACGACCGGAAAATATCCGTACACCCTTTAGTCAACCTTTGCCAGACGAACAGACAGGTAAACCATCATGACGGAAACCACTCCTAAAGGCTTTGCCAGCGACAACAGTGCCGGGGTTCACCCCGAGATACTGAAAGCGATGGTGCTCGCCAATACCGGCCACACCCGCGCATACGGAGATGATCCCTTTACCCGACGGGCGGTGGACAAATTTAAAAAGCTGCTCGGAGAGACGATCGAGGTCTATTTCGTGTTTCTGGGCACCGGAGCCAATGTCCTGGCCCTGCAGGCCGCCACCCGGCCGTTTCATTCCGTCATCTGCGCGGAAACCGCCCATATTCATGTGGATGAATGCGGCGCTCCGGAAAAATTCACCGGCTGCAAGCTTCTTACAATTCCCGCACCGGACGGCAAAATCATGGTGGACGGCATCAAAGCCCACCTTCACGGCGTCGGGTTCGAACACCACGCCCAGCCCCGGGTGGTCTCCATCACTCAGCCCACCGAACTCGGAACCGTCTATACCCTGAAAGAGATTCGCCGCCTCACCGATTTCGCCCATGAAAACGGCCTGATCGTGCATATGGATGGGGCCCGCATCGCCAATGCGGCGGCCGCGCTAAATGTGAATCTGCGGGACATCACCGCCGATGCGGGCATCGACCTTCTCTCCTTCGGGGGCACCAAAAACGGTATGATGTACGGGGAGGCGGTCGTCTTCTTCAATACCGATTCGGCCCGGGATTTCAAATACATCCGCAAGCAGTCGATGCAGCTGGCCTCTAAAATGCGGTTTATCGCGGTCCAGTTCGAAGCCCTGCTCACGGACGACCTTTGGTGGAAAAACGCCTCCCATGCCAATGCCATGGCCAAGCTGCTGGCCCGGGAGGTCGAACGTATACCCGGAATCCGAATTACTCGGAAGGTGGAATCCAACGGCGTCTTCGCCATTCTGCCGCCTCATCTGATTCCCGGTCTTCAGCGCAAGTATTTTTTCTATGTATGGAATGAATCCACTTCGGAGGTGCGCTGGATGACCTCTTTCGACACCACGCCGGAGGAGGTATTCGATTTTATCGAAAGCCTGAAACAGGCGGTCGGTGAAACATAAGGCGCATTCAGAACGTCGAACCACGCGGTTCAATCATATTTTTCCCGGATTTTCTCATGCACCTCGCCAATGATCCGCCGGATGGATTCGGAATGCCGCGAGAAACGGTCTTTGCAAATTTTGGATATTCGATGGTCAACCCGTTTTAACTCGGGGAGATCCGGAAATTTTCGGATGTTCAATGAGGCCTTATCGATGGGTTCATAGTTCAGCTCCCGATTGAGGCTGCTGTCATCCCCGTAATAGGTCCCCCCGCCTGTAAAATGCTCCTTTTGCTGGGTGTCCGGATCAAACCGCTTGGCGGTCTGAAGGATATGGCTCGGGGAAGCCTTGGCGTTCACCCTGCGAACCTCCTGGTTGATGAGCTGATGCATCCCCATGACGAGATCATAATAGGCGTCCCGTTGCTCAAACCCGACCCGTTTCATTTCCTCATAATCCATTCCGTGGTTATAGGCTTTGCAACCTTTCTGAACCGTTTCATAGGCCCACTTCACCCATTGAACATACTTCCCTTTGAGCGTAAACGCGGATGGAGCGTGAACGGGAATGGCCTTCTCGGACAAAGCCCCGTCCCGGGGAATCACATGAATGTCTTCAACTCCGATAGATCGGTAAAATTCGGATACGTTCCGCTCTGTCATCAGAAGATAGTTCAAGAATCGAAAGCGCTCCTCCAGCAATTCCTGTTTTCTTTTCAACTCGGCGACATACTCATAAAAAAGGTTGATGGTTTCGTCCAGCTGCTTGCGGGCCCCGAAGAAGTTTTCAGCCATATCGCTCAAAACTTCATCCGCCAGGTCTTTGGCATAATCGTCTTGGATGGACATTTGTATCGCTCCTTATGGGTCTTGATCAATCGAGAATATTGTCGACCCCGATTCCCGAGCGGAAAAACCGAAGCGGAAAAACGGGATTGCAAAATGATTCGAAACAGCTATAATAGAAGTATCTCTTACTGATTCCCGGAGGATGCCATGCCGCCCCCCCCCAATTGGACGCCTTACGTTACCAACCGGATGGTCCTGACCGGTTTTTTTCTCGCAGCGCTCTCCTGGGTTCTGGTCTCGTTTTTGGATTTTTTCCTGTCGAAGGACATCTCCTTGCTGGACCATATCATACGACCGGATATGGAGCAAATCTGGATTCGACTGGTAGTGGTCTGTCTCTTTCTGATATTCGGCTCCCACGCCCAATATATAATGGACCAACGGCGCCAGACCGAGGAGGCGTTGCGGCAAAGTGAGGAAAAATATCGAAGTATTCTTGAAACCATTCATGAAGGCTATTATGAAACCGACACCGGGGGCCGGTTCGTCTTCTTCAACGATGCTTTTCAGCGAATTATGGGCAAGCCGGCCGAGGGCTTGAAAGGTGCGGATATTCGGCACTGCACCGACGGCGAAAACATCCGGAAGGTGCTCGACCGACAGAATCGACTGCTGAAATCCGGGGCCCCGGTGGAAGCCTTCGAATGGACCCTGGTTCGGCCGGATTCGGAAGACCGGCATGTGGAGACCTCTTTATCCCTGATTCGGTCGACCGATGGAGAACCGGCCGGTTTCCGGGGGGTGATTCGAGACGTCACCCAGCGAAAAAAAGATGAAGCCCTGCGTCAAGCCAAAATGGCGGCCGAATTCGCCAGCCAGGCCAAGAGTGAATTTCTGGCCAACATGAGCCACGAAATCCGTACCCCGCTCAACTCCATCATCGGCATGACCGAACTGGTGCTGGACACTGAATTGTCCCGGGAACAGCGAACCGACATGGATGTGGCCCGATCGGCGGCTTATGCCCTGCAGTCGGTGATCAACGATATTCTCGATTTTTCAAAAATTGAAGCCGGAAAACTGGAACTGGAGACCATCGAATTTCCCCTTCGGGATTTTCTGGGGGAATCCCTTCGCATTATGGCGGCCAAAGCCCATGAAAAAGGGCTCGAACTGGCCTATCGGGTGCTTCCGGAGGTTCCGGACCGGTTGTGGGGAGACGGCCCGCGGCTTCGACAGGTCATCCTCAATCTGGTGGGAAATGCGGTGAAGTTCACCGATTCCGGGGAAATCATCGTCACCGTCCGATGCGACCATCTGTCCGATTCCGGGGCTTTTCTTCGATTTTCGGTGCGGGACACCGGTATCGGCATTTCTTCGGAAGTTCAGGAACAGATATTCAATCCCTTTCAGCAGGCGGACGGCAGTACCTCCCGCCGGTTCGGCGGCACCGGTCTCGGCCTGGCCATTTCCCGCCGGATAGTGGAACTGATGGGGGGTACCGTCTGGATCGAAAGCCGACCCGACCGCGGCAGCACTTTCCATTTTACCGCCTGGTTCTCAGCTGCGGTTCCCTCCCCCGGCCCCGAACTGCTTTACGATATGAATCTGACCGGAATCCGGGTACTCGTGGTGGATGACAACGCCTCCTGCCGGAAAATTATCGGAGAAATTCTGGAAAGCTGGGGAATGATTCCCACCCCCGCCGGGGGAGAAGAATCGGCCAAGCAGGAGATTCTCGCGGCTGAAGAGGATCGGATTCCTTTTACTCTGGCGATCGTGGATGGGGATCTACCGAATGATGAAGGCGCCGCTCTGGTTCAATGGATTCATCAAAGGGAGAATTCGCCCATTCAAGTTTTGGTGACGATCGCGATGGCCCGGGGAAAAAACCGGGCCGGTTTTCAGGAGACAACCGCAGGGATCCTCCGAAAACCGGTGCGCCCGTCGGACCTGCTGGATGCAATCATTCCGGCAGTGAAAGGGGAAACCGCCGTAACAGCTCCACCGCCTGGAACCGCTCCGGCCCGGAACAAAAAGTTCGCCCGCCCCCTTCGAATCTTGGTGGCGGAGGATACCCCTTTCAACCAGACCTACTTCCGACGCCTGCTGCACCGGTGGGGCCATGAGGCGACCGTGGTGGATACCGGCAAAAAAGCCTTGACCGCCCTGGAAAAAGATGATTTTGATCTTATTCTGATGGACATTCAGATGCCGGTGATGGATGGATATGAAGCCACGGCGGCCATTCGGGATAGAGAACGCGAAACCGGGAGCCATATCCCCATTATCGCCCTGACCGCACGCGCCATGAAGGGCGATCGCGAGGCATGTCTGAAGGCCGGCATGGACGAATATGTATCCAAACCGGTCTCCTCATCCGCATTATTCGCGGCCATTGAAACCCTGGTTACCGATTTTGCAACGGATACGATCGCCCCGGAAGCGATCGCGGATAAAAAGCTTTTTCCGGAAATGAAACTGCTGCTCGAGGATTTTGATCAGGATTGGAATCTCTTTCGAGAATGTATACACATCTTCATCTCCGAATACCCGGCCCTCTTGAAAAATATCGGCGACAAACGGGCGAAGGGAGATGCCGAAGGCATGGAGCTTGCCGCCCATGCGCTTAAGGGGATGCTCGGAAATTTTCGAGCGGAATCCCCGGCTCTCAAAGCCCGGGCACTAGAAGAGATGGGCCGCAGAAAAGATCTGTCCGATTCCGAAGACCTTTACCGGTCTCTGGTCGAAGAGGTCATTGAACTGGAGCGACGACTTCGAAATACGATGGAAATGGAAAAGGAAAAAAATTGAATGTACTGGTTGTAGATGACGACGCCGTCATCCGCCACAAGCTGACCAGCTTTCTGGAAAAATGGAATCATCAGGTCACGGCGGCCCCGGACGGAGACGCGGCCCTGGAGATGTTCCTGACCCATTCGGTCGATCTTGTCATCACCGACTGGATGATGCCCGGCATGGATGGGCCCGAACTGGTTCGCCGAATTCGCCGCAGCGGTTTGCCCTATGTCTATATTCTTATCCTGACCGCGCGGGGGGAAAAGGGAGATCTGGTTTCGGGGCTCTTCGATATCGGTGCGGATGACTACGTGGTCAAACCCTTTGACCCGGAGGAACTTCGGGCACGGGTGTTTGTGGGGGAGCGGACGGTTCGGCTGGAACGAAGTTTGCGGGATTACAGCACCGGCCTGGAAAAGATCGTTCGCCGCCAGACCCGGATGATTCGGGAGACCCACGAGGAGACCATCGTCAAGCTTCTCACCGCTCTGGAGTCCAGAGATCATGAAACCGCAGGCCATGTTCGTCGTATTTCGACTTTCAGCGCCATGATGGCCGAGGCCGCCGGTTGGCCCCAATCCCGGGTGGATGATCTCCGGCTTGCATCGCCCATGCATGATATCGGCAAGATCGGGGTACCGGATCAGATCCTGCTCAAACCGGGCCGCCTCACCGATGCGGAATTCGATATCATTAAAACCCATTCCACCATCGGGGGCAGAATCTTCCAGGATTCCGAATTTCCCATGCTGAAAATGGCCCACGACATCGCCCTCCACCACCATGAGCGTTGGGACGGCCGGGGCTACCCCGACGGATTCGGAAACAAGGATATTCCGGAACCGGCCCGGATTGTGGCTCTGGTGGATGTCTACGACGCCATGAGCAACGACCGGGTCTACCGAAAGGCCTTTCCCGAAAAAAAGGTGCTGGAGATCATGGAAACCGGCCGCGGAACCCATTTCGACCCGGATTATTTTGATCTATTCATGGAACTGGTTCCGAAATTTCGTACAATGATCGAGAGAACCGGCTGAAAACCTATCCTTCGTTTTCTTCCTGAACCGATTCAGCCGAATAATGGAGAATCTGATCCCGATCCAGATCGGTCTTCAACTCGGCCATTCGGGCGAAATAGGTCTTTTCATGCCGCGACGGCACCGGGTCGGCGGTGGGAATGTCCTGTTTCAAAAAATTGACCGCCTGATCTCCGACCCAGAAGCGAAAATCGAGATGAGGGCCGGTGGCCATCCCGGTGCTGCCCACATAGCCGATCACATCCCCTTGCGAGACCGAATCTCCCCGACGAAGATTTTCAGCGAATCGGGACAGATGCAGATACTGGGTCATGTACCTGCGGGTATGTCGAATCTGAAGGTAATTTCCCATTGATCCGTTGTATCCCATTTTCTCGATCACCCCGTCTCCGACACTGACCACCGGTGTTCCGGTGGGCGCGGCATAGTCGGTTCCCAAATGTTTCTTATATTCATTCAGAATGGGATGGAGCCGGCTTTTCGAGTATCCGGAGCTGATCCGCACAAATTTTAACGGCGCCTTCAGGAAAGCCTTGCGAAGACTCCGCCCGTTCTCATCGAAATAGCCTCCGTTTTCCCGCCCCCTAGAAAAGTAGAACCCGTAGTAATGATCTCCCCGAAAGGTGATTCGAGCGGCCAAGATTCGCCCGGTGCCGACCCGTCGCTCTCCGACCCATTTCTCTTCGAATATGAACTTGAACCGATCGCCTTCCTGGAAATGATAAAAATCGATAGACCAGGCATAAATTTCAGACAGTTTCATGGCCATTTCGAAATCAAGATCCTGTTCGGCAAAGGCATTCCAGAGAGAAGAGTCGATCGCCCCTTCAACCGTCCTATGTCTGATCCGAACCGGTTTACTTCTCTGATAGACTTGAACGGAATCGCCGATTTCAAATACCACGTAGTCGATGGGGTTTCGTTCGTAAACGAAATAACAAGTATTTTTCTCATTCTTTTTCGCATTGATCAGACAATACGGATTACCGACCTGAATCTTTCGCACATCAAATACGGACTTCGATTTTTCAACCGCTTCATGAATCTTGTTGTAAGAGACATCGGCATTCAACAAAATTTCAGAAATATTCTGCCGGCGTTTGATGACATCTTTTTTGATCTGAAGGTCGTCGCCCTCGATTCCGTACTCGAGCCCCATGATGATATCCCGGGACACATCGCCGGAGGCCGAGGCCCAAGAAGGCAACAGCAGACATACCGCTAATATCAAGGTCGAAACGCGCTTTAACACCGCAAATTCACCGATCTTCATTCTGTTTCCTCGCATATTGGGTTTTTCTCCAAATGATTTTCCTGAAAGCCCGGGGGCATCGTTTATCAGTCGCCGATTCACGGTTGCTTACCCCGATTGCACCGAATATTGATCGATCAATTCATCCAGGGATTGACCGGCCGGGGTGGTGAATAAAGGGTCGATTTTAAGAAGTGATTTCCACGCAGAAAGCGCTTCTTCTCTCTTGTCGAGGTCAAACAGAAGGACAATTCCTGTATTAAACCGGGCGGTTTTATGGTCCGGATCTAAAGCCACCGCTTTTCCAAAAACATCCACCGCCTTTTCAGGCTGATTGGTTCGTCTGTACATGACTCCGAGATCGGTCCAGACATCCGGATTATTTGGGTCCAATTCAACCGCCCGTTCATAGGCGTTGACCGCTTCGTTATAGCGGCCGGTGTCAAAATAGAGGTTCCCCAACCGGATCCACGCCTCGGCGTTATCGGGCCGTTGTCGAATCTCCTCATTCAGAGCCGCGATCATTTCTTCAGAGCCGCCGTGATCGTGTTCGGCCGTGGTCACAGGCGGAGATTTGTAGGTAGTCACGATCACCCCGCTTAAAAAGCCGACCCCGAAAACCGCTGCAAGGGCAATCAAAAAAGTGGAATATTGAACCTGGTTTTTCATACGTTTTCATGATTCCTGACCACGGCATCAACATTGCCGTTGAAACGATCCATTAATCTGAAATTTATTATAAAAATAAATATTGGGAAAAAATGAAGGAATGAGGATAAAAATTTATTCGATGAAGGAATGATTGTGAAGGTAAATATGAAAAAATCGCTGTATGTTCGGAATTCGGACCTTTAGGGTATCCACTGAACACCCTGAAAATCGAGCAGGATCAAACCCGAAACAAAGCCGGTATAACCAACACAAAAACAACTTTAAAAACATGTCAAATGCCCCCCTTTTTCTGAAATTTTCGGGGGAGTATACAGACAGCCGATTTCTGTGTCAATGAAGAATCATTCAGGTTTCGGAGGAATAAAAATCGGAAAAAAAGACGAAATCAGACCCGCGAAAGGTTCTTCCCCTGCATTAAAATATTTACAAGCATGATCGTTAAAAGTATAAACAAAATTTAGAGTATGTCAGCTTTATTGATGAAACCTTCGGAGGCTTTTATGAAAATCATGATTCGATTACTGTGGGTGATCCTGATCGGGACCGGAATTATGCTCGGAGGGTGTGCGGAAAAGAAGGCAAAAGAGCTGTTCGAAACCGCTCAGCTCGAAGAACGCCAAAACAATTCGGAACACGCTCGACGACTCTATCAGGAGATCATCGAAGAATATCCCGACAGCGATTACGCCGAACCGGCTCGGGAAAGAATCTCGGTATTGGCGGATTAAGAAGCGGGGGTTCGGTTCTCCGGTGTTCCGACCAGGGATTTGATGGTCAGCCCTTGAACCAAAATCGAAAAAACCACCACCACATATGTCATGGTGAGGATCAGCTCCCGGTGGCACTGTTCGGGAATGGAAAGCGCCAAGGCCACGGATATCCCCCCCCGCAGACCTCCCCAGGTCATGATGCGGATAGCCCGGGGTGCGAACGACTGCCATCTCCGAAGAATCGTGACCGGAAGCCCGATGCTGATAAAGCGGGACAGAAGCGCCACCGGCACCGCCATCAATCCCGCCGCCATAAAAGACCAGTTCAGGGTCAGCACCAACACCTCGAAACCGATAAGTACAAAGAGAATTGCATTCAGGATTTCATCCACCAATTCCCAGAACATATCCAGGTGCTGACGGGTGACGGCGGACATCGCCAAACGCCGGCCCCGGTTCCCGATCAGCAGGCCGGCCGCCACCATGGCCAGCGGACCCGAGATATGCAGGGCGTCCGCCAGGGCATACCCGCCGATGACCAGAGCCAAGGTCACCATAATTTCCACCTGGTAGTTGTTGACGCTCTTCAGCATTCGATAGGCCCCATATCCTGCGACCAACCCAAACAATAACCCGCCGGCGGCTTCCTGGGCGAACAGGAGAATCACATGTTCAACACTCAGTTCTCCCAACCCGGTAGCGATTTCCAGCAGGATAAGAAACACCACGACCCCGATACCGTCGTTGAACAGGGATTCGCCGGAAATCTTCGTCTCCAGGCTCTTGGGGGCACCCGATTTTTTGAGAATTCCCAGGACGGCGATGGGATCGGTGGGGGAAATCAAGGCGCCGAATAAAAAACTTTCCACCAGCCGCAGTTCCCATCCCAGCCAATTGCTCAAGCCATATATGGTGGTCCCCACCAAGATGGTGGATGTCAGTACGCCTAATGTCGAATAAATGGATATTTCCAGCTTTTTATCGGCCAGATCATCCAGGTGAATATGCAGAGCGCCCGCAAACAGCAGCAACCCGAGCATTCCCCTCAACAGGATTTCACTGAAATCAAGGTCTCGGACGATCCTTTCGGCATGGTGATAAGCCGGAAAGCCCAATTCGCCGGCCAGGATCACTCCGATGGAGATTACCAGCGACATTAACATCAGTGCGATCGACATGGTCATACCCAGAAACCGGTGGTTCACATAAGCAAACCCCGCTGCCAGGGTGATCAATATGGACAGTGCGTCAAATGGTTCCATGGCCGAATTTTCCCCTCAATCCGGTTAAACGTTGGTCTATAGATTGCTAAGCCCTGTCGGCCGATGGGGTGGATAAGGGAGGTTCAACCCGTTTAAGTCGAAGGGTGAACTCTGCGCCGCGTCCCAATTGGCTGTCGACCTCCAATCTGCTGTCATAAAATTCCACAAGCCGGTGAACGATGGACAGCCCCAAGCCGGTGCCCTTGGGTTTGGTAGTGACAAAGGGATCGAAAATGCTTTGGAACATTTCTCTTGGAATACCCTTACCATCATCACTGATTTTGATCAATGCATAGTTCTCCTTCAACGGATACATCCGAACATGAATCCGCCCGTTTTCGCCCACCGCTTCGGATGCGTTCAGAAGTAGACTCCAAAGAATCTGCCGAAGATGGCCCGGATCCATCTCGATCCAAACCCCTTCGGTAATCTCTTTGTAAATGGTAAACCGGTGTTGCCGCCCGATTTCATTTTCAAATACGGAAACCGTTTCGGCGATCGTTGGTTCGAGGTCGATCTTTTCCATTTTTCCGGCAGGCGGTTTCGCAAACAGCAAAAAGTTGTTGATCAGAGAGCTCAGTCGATCGGTCTCTCTCAGCACGATGCGCATCAATTTTTCGTGAACCGGATCGAATTCAACCTCTTCTTTTAAAATTTGAATGGATCCGCTGAGAGATGCGAGCGGATTTTTAATTTCATGAGCCAGACCGGCCGCCATTTCTCCCACAGCGGCCATTTTTTCAACCCGTTTGACATGGGTTTCCATGGCCCGAAGCTCTTTTTTAGACCGTTGGGCCTGTTCAGCCAAAAAGCCGCTTAGAAACGCCACCACAAAACAGGCCACCATAAAGATCAGGATGCGGTAGAGGACGTAGCTCCAATCGTGGCTGGAGGCGGCAAAATCGATATCCATCCCCAAGGGCGTGAGAACCCCGTAAAACTCAAGATCCACCATTATCCCGTATTGGATACTGCTGCATGCCGCCATGACTATAGTGCCCTTTTTGTGCAGCAGCATTCCGGAATAGATGATGACGACCAGGTACAGAAAAGTAAACAGACTGGAAAAGTTTCCGGTCATGAATACGATCAAGGTGACGATGACCGTATCCAGGTAGATTTGAAAATAGGCGAATGCGGTCAGATGCCGGACGTGATTGAGCAACAGGGCATAAGCCAAGGACAATACAAACAGGCCCGCGATCAGGGCATAGAGGGTGGTGAGGGGTTGCCCCCAAACAGGAAACCCCTGCTTAATCTGGAGGGCAAAGGTAGAACCCAGCAACAGGCTGGCGAAAAGAACCCGGAGGAACATCAGCCATCTGAGTTTCAGTTTCAGATCGTCTTCCGGAACCGATGCCGGGTTAGATTGCATGCGGAGTTGAAATACCTATCCTAGGCGCTAAAAAAACGACTATCCCACGGCCCCGGCCATGGAGAAAATCGGCAGATACATGGCGATGACCAGACCACCGACTACCACGCCCAGAAAACACATCATGGCCGGTTCGATCATTTCTGTCATTCGGTTTACCGCCTCATCCACCTCTTCATCATAAAAATCCGCGATCTTCTCCAGCATGGAATCCAAGGCCCCGGTGGATTCACCTACCGCGATCATGGAACAGACCATGGGCGGAAACACACCGCTTTCGGTGAGCGGCTCCGCCATGGTCCGTCCTTCCTTAATTCCGGAGCGGACATCATAAATAGCGATTTCGATGGATTTGTTGCCCGAGGTTTTCGCCACGATATCCAATGCATCCAAAATGGCCACACCGCTTCCCAGCATGGTGCCCATGGTTCGGGTAAATTTGGCGACCGACACTTTCCGGATGAGCATTCCCATAACCGGAAGTGTCAATGCAACCGCATCGATCTGGCGGCGCCCCTTGTCGGTACCGTAATATTTTTTGAAGGCAAAGGCAAAAAGTACGGCGGCTATGATCATGTACAGGATATTGGCCTTGACGAAATTGCTGATGTTGATGACCAGCTGGGTCAGTCCCGGCAGACCTGCCCCCATTTCCGCGAACATTTTCTGAAAAACAGGAATGACGAATACCATGATAATGACCACCACCACGACGGCCACTACAATGGTAATGGTCGGATACATCATGGCGCTCTTCACCTTGGCCTTCAATCGGGCGGCTTTTTCCAGCATGGCGGACAATCGCCTCAGAATGGTATCCAGAATACCACCGGCTTCGCCTGCCGCGATCATATTGACGAAGAGATCATCAAACTGGTCCGGGTATTTTTTCAAGGCGTCGGCGAGGGTGGTGCCCCCTTCCACATCCTCTTTGATTTGTCTCAATATCTTTTTGAAAGTCGCATTCTCAGCTTGGGTGGATAACAGATCCAGGCATTGTATGATCGGCAGTCCCGCATCGATCATGGTAGAAAACTGGCGACAAAAAATAATGACATCCTTGGGCGTTACCTTCGGCTGAAGGAATGAAACATTCTCTAAAATGTCCTTGGGCTTCTTTTTGACCTTTAAAGATTGAACGCCGCGTTTGGCGAGTTGGTTTTTGGCGATATCTTCATTGGCCGCCTCGATCAATCCTTTCTGGACGATGCCGCGTTTGTTTTTACCCTTCCAAACATACTCGGTCATGATGATCTCCCCTTGCTAAATGGGTATAATATAATTTATATTTACCTGAAATACTTGGTTTATACCATAAGAACTTTAAAACGACAACCGGCTTGAAGAAATCGAAAGCGGATTCCTATCCCTTCCGCTTTGATTATTTGCAATTTCCTTACCACCTCCTTCTCCTGACAGGAATAGATTATACTTGTTCTATTATGTGATTTGAATTAATACTTGCTCATATTCTTTTTCAATGTTTTTTATCTTGGAATTTGCCGGGAAAAGAGAATGGGGTCCGGGTCTATGAAGGTAGAGCAAGGCAAAAATTCACTCCTGTTGCATGTATTATGTCGATGTTGAATATTCTGTGAATTTTTCCC
>JBKHDE010000120.1:0-13360 GCA_046541495.1 Desulfococcaceae bacterium | reverse complement strand
AATCCCCTATAATCCCAGTTCAGACATTTTCTTGAACTCTGATTCGTCTGATTTTTCTGATGGACTGTGATGAACCGCACCGGGCTGAATCAGCGTCATCAGATGAATCAGACGCATCCGGGTTCAGACAACTGCTGGGATGAACCGCACAAGGGAAGAGAACCGCCTATTCCTCCGGCAGAAGGTCGTAAAAATAGCGCATGACGTCGGCTCGGGAGACGATCCCGATGAGTTCTCCGTCTTGGACCACGGGAAGGCGGCCGATGTCGTGTTTGGCCATCAGCCGGGCGGCCTGCATGGGGCTCTGGTCCGGCGCGATGGTGGTCACCTGGGGAATCATGAAGGCTTTGGCCGGGGCTTTCCAACCGGAATCCTTTTTGATTTTCTGAAAATCACGGCGGGATATCACCCCCGCCAGATGGCCGTCGGTGACCACCGGCACCCCGGAATAGCTTTTCTCGCGCAGCAGGCGCCGGACCTCTTCCATGGGCGTATCGGAGGTGACGGTGAGCACCGGAAAGGACATCAGATCGCTGACCCGAACCGAGGCCTGCTGGTTGCCGAGGATCAGTTCGGTGATCATCTTTTCTACCGTGTCCGGGTTGGCGAATTCGATCATGGCCGACCCGGCCCCGGGATGACCGCCGCCGCCCAGCCCCCGCATGATGTCGCCGATATTGAGCCCCTCCACGTTGCTTCGGCCGATGACGATCGATTTGCCGCGTTTCCGGCCGGTGAAGATACCGAAGACCGCATCCACATTGAGGATGTCCCGGCACATGTGGACCACCACCGACAGGCTTCCCACATGGCCTTCGATATTGACCTTGTTGAAGCTGACCGTATACCCGCGGATTTTGGTCCGCTTTTCCGATTGAAGCATTTCGTGGAGCACGTTTTTCTGCTTTTCACCATAGGCCGGCCGAAGCAAGGATCCGACCACGTTCAGATCGGCCTCCTGCTCCATCAGGTAGGCGGCGGCCCGGGCGTCTTCGGGCCGGGTGGAGGGGAACATCAGGTTGCCGGTATCTTCGTGAAGGCCGGTCAGAAAGAGGGTGGCCTGAATGGGGGAGAGCCGAATACTTCGCTTTTTCAGCTCCCGAACCATGAGGGTGATATTGGCGCCCATCGGCTCATGGCAGACCTGATCGGCCTGAATATCGCCCTTGCCGGGATGGTGGTCCCACAAAAAAACCTCCACTCCGTCCCGATGCTTCAAAGCGGAGAGCCGTCCCAGTCTGCCCCATTGATTGACGTCGACCACGATCAGACGGGTGATCCGATCCGGATCGATCTGATCCGGGGTTCGGACCTTGAAGATATCTTTGTGGATGGACAAAAAGGCCCTGACCTTGGGATTGACGCTGCGGGGTATCACCGGAATCGCTTCAGGAAAGATCAGGGTAGCCGCGATCAGGGAAGCCAGGGCGTCGAAATCGGTGTTTCGGTGGGTGGCGACAACCTGCATGAATTCACTCAGGCCGATTGTTCATTGACCTGTTTCGGTGAACGGGTCACCTCCCCTTCCTCAGGGATCTCGTCCATCGTCGCCTCCCCGTCTTCTGCCGGAGAATTGCCCTCCGGAGCGGGGGCTTCGGCTTCCGACTTCTCATTCCACGCCACCATGGGAGCATCCCGGGGAGCATCCGGGGGAGCATCCGAGGGAGCATCCGACCCGTTCTGTTGATATTCCAGTTGCATGGGCGCGGCGGCGCCCTGATTGAATTCGAGTTCGAGCCGGGCCCGCTCCAGTTCGGCCTGGTTGTCGATGCTCCGTTTGGCCAGAAGATACCGCAGATAGATGATCCAGGCAAACAGCCCCACCACCACGGCGGCGGCGGCGATGACCACCCACTTGAACCGGACCAGGGTATCCACGCTCACCCGCCCGATATAGGCGACCATATTGGGCAGCACCCAGTACATGAATACCCCGAGCAGAACCAGAAACCCGATCGTAAAGATATTGAAACTGTTGACGGTATGGACAATCTTTTCGAACTCGCCCAGGTGATGGTCCATTTTTGATTTCCCGGCCGGAGGACCTGTTTTGTCTTCATCGCCGTAAAACAGGCTCACATAGGCCTTCACCACAAAAGCAAAGAGCAGAATCACACCGATCGGAATGCCGATGGCGGCGGTGAACCATGCTCGAAAAGGAAACGGAATCTCCTTTACCTCGAGCCGCTTCTGATAATCTTCGAGGGGACCGAAGGTCTTTTCAAAATAATATTTGTTAAAATCGCTCAGGCTTTTTCCGTCTGTCTCATGGATGACATTGCCCTGCTTGTCGAGGACCTGAAGATAGGATTTTCGGCCGGATTTCATGGCGGCGATCGCAAAAATCTCCAACTCGAGCAAAAAAAGCACCACCCCGATGATGATAAATGCGGTCTTGTGTTCCTTTAACAAAGATGCAATACTTGCCATTTGATTTTTTTTCCTTTAAAAGCTGTGGCATATACAGAAGCGGTTTGCCTTGAACGGCTCTCAGGCCCCAACCCATTTGGGGCCAAACCGAAGTTCGTCATGGTGTAAAACCAAATTATACCATGAAGGATAACCTTAATTCAAGCTGTAATCATCAGGAGTTATTTTGAAAATGGAAGAGATTCGAAACACCGCCAGAGAACGGATGAAGGGGTACTGCCGGGTATGCCCGGTTTGTGACGGAAGGGCCTGCGCCGGAGAAGTGCCCGGCATGGGCGGATTGGGCACCGGCGCCGCGTTTCGGGCCAACATCAGGGCCCTGGCCGATTACCGGTTCAATATGAGGCTGCTTCACGGAACGGTCGAACCCGAGACCCGAACGGAGATTCTCGGAAAAACGCTGGACATTCCGGTTCTGGCCGCCCCCATCGGCGGCGTCGCCTTCAACATGGGCGGGCGGATCTCCGAAGAAGACTATATCGAATCGGTTCTGGGCGGCTGCAAAGAAAAAGGAATCCTCGGGTGCGTGGGCGACGGTGTTCCGGAATTCATCCACGCCGCCGGTTATGAGGCGATCCGAAAGCTGGGCGGCCACGGCATCCCGTTTATCAAACCCTGGGAGGATGCGGAATTCAATGAAAAAATGGAAAAAGCCGCCGCCGCCGGAACCGATATCGCGGGCATGGATGTGGATGCGGCCGGGCTTATCACCCTCAAGCTGATGGGCCGTCCGGTCACTCCCAAACCGCCAGAGAAACTGAAGGAGATCATTCAGCGCTCCGGCATGAAGTTCATTCTCAAGGGCATCATGACGCCGGACGAAGCCGAAACGGCTGTAGAGGTAGGGGCTCATGCCATCGTGGTCTCCAACCATGGGGGTCGGGTTCTGGACCATACCCCCGGCGCGGCGGAGGTGCTTCCGGCGGTGGCCGACGCCGTCAAAGGCCGGATCACCATCTTGGCGGACGGGGGTGTGCGCACCGGCGGGGATGTTCTGAAGATGCTGGCCCTGGGGGCGGATGCGGTCATGATCGGCCGCCCCTTTTCGGTGGCTGCGGTGGGCGGCCTTCTGGAGGGGGTTGCCGCCTACATCGATAAAATCAAGTCGGAACTGATCTCCGCCATGGTCCTCACCGGAACCTCGTCCGTCCGCTCGGTGAAACGCTCTATTCTGCACTCTGGCCGCTGATTTTTATGAAAGTTTCCACCGAAAGGACCCATCCATGAACAAGGTAGTTATTTCCGTACTGGGCCAGGACCGGCCGGGCATTATTGCGCGGGTGACCGCGGCGATTTTCGAAAAGGACGGCAACATCGAAAACGTCAGCCAGACCATTGTGCAGTCGGAGTTTTCCGGCCTCTTCATCGCCGCTTTCCCCTCGAACAATCAGACGGAATCCCTCCAGGAATATTTCCGGAACCAGGTGGCGGATATGGGGCTGAAGGCCTATGTCGATCCGTTAAAACCGGGCAAACCGGTTGCGGCGGTTTCCAGCCAGCCCTTTGTGATCACCACCCAGGGTCCCGACCGGAAGGGACTGGTGGCGGCGATGACCGCCGTGATCGCGAGCTTCAACGTCAACGTCACCAACTTGCAGGCGGTCTTCAAGGGCGGAGATGATCCTTCTCGGAATATCATGATTTATGAGGTGGATGTGCCGCTGGATACAAACAAGCAGGACCTGGATGTCGCTCTGAGGGAGAAAGCCGAAGAGCTGGGGTTGGAGATCAGCATTCAGCATCGTCACATCTTCGAAGCCATCAATCGAATATAGAAACGGGAACCGGGCGAATATAGAAACGGGAACCGGGGGGATATCCCCGAAGGACGGATGTAAATATCCGGTTTTCGGACCTTCGCACCCGGTTTTCACATGAAGGCGGGGGAAAATGAAAAAGGTTGAAACGAAAAGCCAATATGTGCGGTTGAAGACCACAGACGGGTCCACCTTCAGGGGAACCCTCAATTTAAACAGTGAAACCGAAAGTATGGACCGCCTGAGCGATTTTTTCGTCAAGGGGAAGAATCCCTTCGTCACACTGTATGAAGTGACGGCACAGGGCCGAAGCGATGTCTTCATCATCAACAAGGATCACATCGTCTGGGTCACCCCGGATGATGATCTTTAGACAATCGGGTTTCATCTTTGCCTAACCAGCAGCCAATAGGTGATGCCGAGGGCCAGAATCACCCCGCCGGTGGCCCAGATATATTCAGGCTCCAGGGCCTTGAAATCGAATATGATCACCTTTCGGGCGATGGCCATTAGCGCCGTGGCGACGACGACATTGACGTGGATAACATCATCTCTCAAAAACAGGGTAATGTTGTGGAAGATTTCGATGGCGATCAGGACCGCCATAAAAGCCCCGAAGGTGGCCAGGAGATCTCCGATTTGCAGTAAGAACACGGGTGGTTCCATCAGCTTCACATAGAGCACCCAGACCACGTCTCCAACGCCCCACAAAATCACCAGTACCATCAGCAAGGCAAGAATCTTGGTCACCCATCGGATGACATTGTGCAGCAGACACATCAACGGGTCTCTTGTCTCCACCGCACATACCCAATCGGTAGTATGGGGAATTTTATTCGTATCTTCCGTCGCCTTTTTATCCCTGTCTTGGTTCAGCATACCAATACCCCTGTAAATGATGACATCCTATTTGCCGTCTCAATACTTTCATGTCATTTCGGAAACTTGAAATGAATCAGCAAAAAAATCCGGCGGCCCGAGGTTCTTGTCGTTTATAGAATTGACACCCTCCCGATCTTTCCTTTATACTTCTTTTTTAATGCATCATATCATAATATAAACCCGATAACTTTACCGTCCAGAAAAAAATGATCAAGACTTTAATTTTGATAACTATTCTTATCGGGCTCCTCGGGGTGCTTCTCAAGCCCAACCTGCTGCTCAAAATCCTGGCCATGGATGTCATGAGCACCGGGATCATCAGCCTCTTTGTTCTGGCCGCCTCCCGCACCGGAAACCGAACCCCCACCGTCATTCCGAACCCGCCCGACACCTATGCCGACCCCCTCCCCCAGGCGGTCGTCCTGACGGCCATCGTCATCGGGTTTTCCGTTCTTGCCGTTTTGCTGGTCTGCGCCACCACCATCGCAAAACGATTTCCCGCATTGAACGCCAAAGAGATCGAAAGACATTTCGACCGATGATTCCGGTATTGAGCCTTGTTTTAGGCCCTCTGGGGCTTTCCATTTTCTGCATCCTGCTTCCCCGTCTCGTCGCGGTCGTTCCGGCCGCGGTGTACGGGGCGACCGCCGGCTGGTCCATCTGGATGATCTATACCCGACAGAGCTTTCAACTCCGCCTGCTCGACACCATCGGGGTGACCCTGCTGGCGGATTCCGCCGCCGCTTACCTTCTGCTTACCAATGCGGCGGTCTCTCTCGGGGTGATGCTCTATCTTCGTCCCAAATCCTATCCCCCTTTCTTCCACGCCCTGGTTCTCATGCTCCACGGCGGGCTGAATGCATGCTTTCTGAGCTACGACCTGTTCAATCTTTACGTGGTCATCGAACTGACCACCATTATCGCCTTTCTTCTCGTGATTCATCCCCTGGAGGACCGTCATATCTGGAACGGACTTCGGTATATCTTCATCAGCAATATCGGCATGGTCTTCTATCTGATCGGTACGATCATGGTTTACGAAACCACCGGTTCGTTGGCGATGCAGGGACTGGGCCGCGCCCATCCGGCGGCGGCGGCATTGATCATGGGAGGGCTGCTGGTGAAGGGGGGCGTCTTTATTCCCGGGTTCTGGCTGCCGTTGGCCCACAGCGAGGCCGAAGCCCCGGTATCGGCGCTGTTGTCCGGGGTAGTGGTCAAAATCGGGGTGCTGCCCCTGTTGCGGTTCGCCGCCATTTCTGAAAGTCTGGATCACACGGTTCGGCTTCTGGGCGTCGGGAGCGCCCTGATGGGGATCGGTTTAGCCCTGTTTCAAAATGACATCAAGCGACTGCTGGCATGCTCGACCCTGTCTCAGATCGGGTTCATACTGGCCGCACCGTCGGCCGGCGCCTTTTACGCCTTTGCCCACGGGGTGGCCAAAGCCTCCCTCTTTTTGGCCGTCAGCGGCCTTCCCGGCCGCGATCTGGACCGGCTTCAATCCTCTGGAGTTCAACGGCAGGTCTGGTCCGCCATGCTTCTTGCGGCCCTTTCCATTTGCGGGATGCCGCTCCTTGGGGGCTTCAGCGCCAAGACCGCGGCTTTCGAGCAAATCTTGTCATGGCAGCGCCCCTTTATGACCGCCGCCGCCGTGGGAACTGCCGCTATTTTCTCGCGCCTGATTTTTCTGAAACCGGTTTTTGAGCCGCTTCCCGACCGCTTTGCGAGGGATTCGGCATTGCTGCTTACCGGTTTTCTATTGATCACCGGGGTTGCGGCCGGGCCCTATCTCCGTCCCCAATGGCTGGAAGCCATCGGAATCACGGCGGCCGGCTGCGGAGTTCATTATGCAGGGATTCGCCGCCTGGCCCGGATACGGTTGCCGAACCGCTGGGAGCGGCTGGAGGATATCATCGGCATGACCTGCGTCGTATTGCTGGCCTTGATGATCCTCGGGGTTCGGTCGTGACCGGGGCGTTTTTTCTCAGCCTCGGCTTCTGGCTTCTGATGACGGGAAATTTCTCGCCGGAAAATATTCTGATCGGAGTGGTCGGGGCCGCAGCCATGGACCGCCTGCCGAAACACCGGGCGCCCATCCGCCGGTACCTTCACATGGGAGTCAAGGTCCTTGCCGCCTTGCCGTCGGCCTATGGGCAGGCCCTCAAAATGATGATCCTTCCTCACCATCGGGAAACCACCGAATGGAAACCGGGAGATATGGATCCCTGGAAGGCCTTTGAACAAATCTTTATTATCACCCTTACACCTCGAACCCTGGTCATCGATACCGACCAGCAGGGAAAGGGACGGGTGCGGGTGCATTCACTGAAAAGGAAAGCCGGAAAATGAATTGGATTATCGCCGGAATGACAGCGGCCCTGGCCCTTCCGATCCTCGATTTCTTTCGATCGGGAACCATATGGGAAAAAATGATGGCCTTCGCCAGCGTGTCCGCCAAGAGCGGGGTGTTGATGCTGGTGCTGGCGGTGACCGAGGCGGACGGCTTTATCACCCTGGTGGGGGTCATCACCCTCAGCATGGGAAACGCCGGCCTCATGTTCCTGGCTTACCTCTTTGAACGTCTGGAAATTCATTGCGATTGACCGTTTCCCTCATTTTTTTCGGTATCGGCCTTTTTTTCTGGATCTGGGGGACCCTCTGGCTGCCCGGCCGAAAAACGCTGTTGTGGAAGATACATGTCCTGGGCATTTCCGACTCCCTCGGTTCGGCGCTCATCATCATCGGGCTGCTCATTCGTTCTCCTGAAAACTGGGCCGCCTTGACCCTGGCCCTGATTTCAGTCATATTCTGGGGAACCAGTTTCGGTTTCGTGATCGGCCGGGGGGCCGGGTCCCGGAGATAGCCATGAATCCGATCCTGATGATCGGGCTGGTCGCCCTTCTTCCCCTCACCGCGCTGGTTACCGTCATCCAGAAGCGCCCCTTTTATGCGCTGATCTCCCGGGGAATAATGGGAACGGTTGCAGCGCTCATCTATGCCGCTATGGGGGCCCCGGATGTGGCTTTGACCGAGGCCTTGATGGGTACTCTGCTGACCGTTCTTCTCTATCTTATCGCGGTCCGCTCCTCTATGGTGGTCCAGATCGGATGGCTGGAGACCCACGAATCGCTCCCCATGCCGAATGGATCGGCGTGCGACCCCTTGTTTGAACCGATCCGCCGCTGCTGCCATTCTCATTACCTGGAACTTGAAATCGTCCGGTTCACCGACCGGTCGGCCATGAACCGGGCCCTTCGCCGGGGCCACATTCACGCCGTGTTCGGGCCTTCCGAATCCGGTCACGGAGAAGAGAATACCACCGGCCAATCGGGTTCACCCGGCTATGTACTTCGGTTGGCTCAACACGACCGGTCTCTGACCCCGCTGTTTCAAACGTGTTTTTCCGACGGTCGAATCGCTGTCGTAAAATCGGCGGGCCCGGAAAAGGGTTGAACAAAAGTGAGATTCATATATATATCCGCCGCCGTGATTATTTTCGCCTGGTTGAGCCAGTGCACCCTCGAACTCGCCGATCCGGTCCCCAACCGGGTGATGATGGTGATGCGGATTACCGGCGTTCCGAATTCCGTAACCGGTATATTGTTCCATTTTCGATTATATGATACCATTTTCGAGGTGTTCGTGTTTACGGTGGCGGTTCTCGGGGTTCAACATTACCTGCCCCGCCAGCCGGAAGCGATGACGATCTATCACGCCTCTCATGATACCATCGTGATTTTGGCCCGAATCGGGGCCATGGTTGCCGGACTGGTCGCTCTCGAGCTTGCCATTCGAGGGCATCTGGCTCCGGGCGGCGGGTTTGCCGCCGGAGTGGCGGGGGGCACCTGTATCGGGCTGGTGGCGGTCACATCGGAACACTGGCGGTCGCGCGAACGACATGAAAAATGGCATGCGTCACTTTGGGAAAAGTGGTCGGTGCTTCTGCTTCTGGGCCTTTCCGTTCCGATCCTGGCGGGCGTCGAATTTCCCTTGGGATATTACGGATCACTGCTGAGCGGCGGAGCCACCCCTTTGCTGAATTTTCTGATCGCCTTCAAGGTGACGATCGGATCATGGACCGTATTATACATGTTCATTCGCTTCAGGGGGCTTCTGTAAGCAAGGCGCCGAAAATAAGAACACCTGAAAGGACTAAAATATGGGCAATATCGAAAAGAAAATACTCCTGGCGGTGGATGATTCCATCAATTCCAAGAACGCTGTTCGCTATTGCATCAATATGTCCTCGTTCATCAAAGAACTGACATACACCCTGTTTCACATTCAGCCGGCGATTTCCGGCTTCCTATTGGATGAAGCCAAAACCAACATGAAGGCGCAATCGAACTTGGTGGAAATCAAAAAAGAAAACACCCGAAAGTCCGAGGAGATGCTGCAGGAGCTAAAAGCCGAGATGGTCGGTATGGGAATCGACGCCGGGCGGATCGAAATCAAGAGCGAAACCCGAAAACTGGGGTTGGACAAGGACATTATCGAACATGCCCAGAAAGGCAGGTATGATGCCCTGGTCGCCGGACGCAGGGGGTTTTCCCGGGTACAGGAGGTCTTCATGGGCAGCACCACCGCCAAACTGGTGGAACACTCCCAGGTGATTCCGCTCTGGGTGGTGGACGGCCAGGTGGAATCGCAAAAGATTCTGGTGGCTGTGGACGGCTCCGAAAGCGCCCTGCGGGCCGTGGATCATGTCAGCTTCATCGTCGGGGGCAGCCCGAATGTGGAAATCACACTGGTTCATGTGATTCCCAAATTGGGGGATTACTGTCCCATCGATTTCGAGGATTCAGACGGCGAAGTGGAGTACATCATATCCCAGGGAGATAAAAAATGCATCGAAAGCTTTATGAGCCATACCTACAGACGCTTTCAAAAGGCCGGCATCCCCGAGGATCGGATCGAAGTGAAGAAGATCAAAAAAACCATGGGCAGGGTGGGCAGGACTATCATGGAGGAAGCCCAAAAAGGCGACTACGGCACTATCGTCATGGGCAGGCGGGGCGTCAACAAAGCCTTTTTCATGGGCAGCGTCTCCAATTATATTTTCAGTCGAACCACCGACCGGGCCATCTGGCTGGTGACATAGCTGAAGTGAAAAACCAATCATGAATACACATCCCCAAGCCATAACCGTGGAGGGAATTCGGGTTTATGAATATTCGCTGCCCGGCGGCTGGACGGTTCTGGCGGGAAAAAGCGATGCCGACAACGACTACCTGAGCCTCAAGCTGGCCCACCCCAATGACTGGTGGTTTCACGTCAGAGGGGCGCCGGGCAGTCATGTGATACTGCGGGAACGGTCCGACGCCGAACCGGACAAGGAAGTCCTTCAGCAGGCGGCGGCCATCGCAGCCTATCACAGCAAGGCCAGAAACGCCGGCGCCACCCCTGTGGTCTGTACCCTGGCACGGCACGTCACCAAACCCCGGGGCGCCAAACCGGGCACCGTACAGATCAAAAAAGAACGGATCATCAAGGTCCGCCCCGCTTTGCCGGAAACCGATTGAAGCGGCGCACCGCATGTTTTGAGGCGTACCGATGTTTCACTCAACCTAAACCAATAGAAAGCTCAACTATCTTATGCTGACCCAACGCGAAATCATATCCACCATTGAAATGCTCAAAAATGAGCATCTCGATGTTCGAGCCGTTACCCTGGGCATCAATCTGCTCGACTGCGCCAGCCATGATCTGGAAACCTTTAAAAAGAACCTTCGAGAAAAAATCACCGGCCTGGCCCGAAATTTGGTGCCGACCTGCAACCAGGTAGGGGACAAATACGGCATCCCGGTGGTCAACAAGCGCATCTCGATCAGCCCGATCGCAGTGGCTGCGGCCCCTTTTTCCGCGGACCAGATGGTGGAAGTGGCCAAAACCCTCAACGACATCGCCCGGGAGGTGAACATCGATTTCGTGGGCGGCTTTTCGGCCCTGGTGGAAAAAGGCATCGCCCGGGGGGATCGGGCGCTTATCGAGGCGATTCCCCGTGCCCTGAGTGAAACCGACCGGGTCTGCGCTTCGGTCAATGTAGCCTCCTCAAAAGCCGGAATCAACATGGATGCGGTGCTGCTGATGGGCCGGACCATCAAAGAAGCGGCCGCGCTGTCGGCCGACCGCGACGGCTTGGCCTGCGCCAAACTCTGCGTCTTCGCCAACATCCCCCAGGATATCCCCTTCATGGCCGGCGCCTACCTGGGCATCGGCGAGGCCGATGCGGTCATCAACGTCGGGGTCAGCGGTCCGGGGGTGGTGAAGCGGGCCGTGGACCGGGCTCTGGAAGCCCAGCCCGACCTGAAACTGGGCCAGATTTCCGAGCTGATCAAACGGACCGCATACAAGGTGACCCGGGTGGGAGAACTCATCGGCGGGGAAGTGGCCGACCGGCTGGGCATTCAGTTCGGGGCGGTGGATCTGTCCCTGGCGCCCACCCCCAATATAGGCGACAGTGTGGGAGAAATTTTCCAGAGTTTGGGGCTTCTGGCCATCGGGGTGCCCGGCACCACCGCAGCCCTGGCCCTGATCAACGACGCAGTCAAAAAGGGCGGGGCTTTTGCCAGTTCTTCGGTCGGGGGCATGAGCGGTGCCTTTATTCCGGTCAGCGAAGATCTCAATATCTCCCGGGCCGCGGAAGACGGTCATCTCTCTCTGGAAAAACTGGAGGCCATCACCAGCGTCTGCTCCGTGGGTCTTGACATGGTGGCCATCCCCGGCGACACCACCGAAGACACGGTGGCGGCCATCATCGCCGATGAAATGGCCATCGGCGTGATCAACCGAAAAACCACCGCCACCCGATTGATTCCGGTGCCGGGCAAAAATGCAGGGGACCGGGCTTTTTTCGGAGGGCTGCTCGGCGAATCGGTGATTATGCCGGTCAACAACGGACGGGGGGCCAATCCCTTTATTCGACACGGCGGCCGAATCCCGGCGCCCATTCAGAGTCTGACCAATTAGCCGGGACATGAACATTCCATCCAGAAAAGAGTGCTATCGGCTGATTCAGGAAATGGGTATGATGGCGCATATCGTGGCCCATTCCCTGCTGGTCTGCCGGGTGGCGCTTTTGCTGACCGATCGGCTTCACGCCCGGGATATTCCATTGAACCGGGACCTGATTCGAGCCGGCGCACTGCTCCACGACATCACCAAAACCCGCTCCATCAAGACCGGAGAGATGCACACCGAAACCGGCGCGGAGGTGTTGATTCGAGAAGGCTACCCCGAAGTGGCCGATCTGGTCCGTCAGCACGTGCGTCTGGATGTCAACACCGATCGAGGGCCGCCCACCGAGGCGGAGGTGGTCAATTATGCGGACAAACGGGTCCTGCATGACCGGGTGGCGCTGATGGCCGACCGGCTCGGCTATATTATGGAACGATACGGCACCACCCCCGAGTACCGGGCCCGGATTCGAGAAACCTGGAAACGGGCCGAAGAACTGGAAGAAAAGATTTTCAGGCACCTGGACATTTCACCGGCTCAGGTCGCGGAACTGATTCCTTGCGAGCAAAGCAACGGGGAATTGTCCGAATTTCAAGAATTGATGCGAGATGAGGTTGATTATTGACCCGGCGGGGTTTTTCTGCTATCCCAAGTGGCATGGAGATTGGTAAAATTCGATTAAAAAAGGAGACTTACATGAACAAAATCATCAATTGGTTGCTCAGCGTCCTAAAAACGATCATGCGGTTTTTTCTGGCCCGAAAAAACGTCGCCCTCCGATTCATCTTCACTCTCTTTTTTATCGCCGTGCTGGTGATTCTGGTCTTTTCGATTCTGGTACTGACCCTAGTCCAGTTCCTGAGCCTGTTTCTTTTCGTCAAGCCTGTGGACCCCGTCAAATCCCTGTCGAACAAGCTGACCGTCTACGTCTATAAGATCCTGAGATACCTGAGCCTGAGCGAAAACAAAGAACCCTTCCCTTTCAGCGCCATCCCCGAGGAACTGGAAACACCGGAGGCAGTTGATCTGACCAATCCCCAGCCCGAAGTCGAAGATGTCATGAGCCCGGACGAAAATCTCGCCACAGCCGAAAAAGGGGGAGTCAAACCGGCGGAAGAGGCGAAATCGACATCCAAAGAAGAGGACCGGGATGCGATTATTTTGGATTATCAAGAGGGAGAGAATAAAAAATAGAATTCAACTGCCGCCTCGCCCCGATTCCAACCCGGGGCGGGCCTGAATGTGATTTCGGCCCCTCAGGAAGAATTGTTGCACCTCAAGCTTCTCCAAAAGACTGAGGGTGGGCAGTATGCTTATTCAATTCTCGGTGTTATCCT
>JBKHDE010000119.1:0-13517 GCA_046541495.1 Desulfococcaceae bacterium | reverse complement strand
TGAGAAGGCAGACAGCAAGGCATCTTCGATCGCAGCGGGCAGTTCAACCAGGTGGAAGCGATTCGCTTGAAACGCGTAATCTTCACCGCTTTCATCGATCACTCGGATATACCCGTGGGCTTTTGCCGTTGAATCCGGAACAATTCGATACAACTTTCCCGTTTCAAGGGAAGCTTTGTAACCCTCATTTTCAAGGCAAAGTGCAAATTTCATAATGACCTCATTTTCGCTCTATTCTACCCCGCCCGAGTCCCATCCGGCACCGGATGCTCCGGTACCGCCAATACCGGCGTAATCTTGTCCGCATAACCGATGTCAAAGAGCATGCCTTCGGAAATTTCACCCATCATTTTGCGCGGTTCCACATTGACCACGAAGAGCGCCTGTTTGCCTTCGATTTCACGAGGATTTTCCCGCTCCTGCTTGATGGCGGCGAGAATTTTTCGGGTGCGATCGCCGAAATGAACAATCAGCCGAACCAGATGATCCGCACCGGGGATATCCTCGACCCGTTGTATGGTGCCGACGCGGATGTCGATTCGGTCCAGTTCGTCATAGGTAATCTGCGGTTTAATCGCTGCGGTGGGTGTCGCTTTCATAGGTTTTCCTCTCTTCAGCTTTCTTCAATGTTGAAGGTCGTATAATCGACTCACTCCTTTTCGAAAAATGATTCCGAATGGTTGCCACCCCGTTTTCCTCATGATACACGAATCCTTACGCGCGCCCAACAGCAAATTCCGAACCAGCCAACTGAAATGGAGATGACCCATGCCGCTGACCTTTGACATGCCCATGCCGGAACTGGTGCTCTACCAGGGCGCCAATCCCCGTCCGGACGACTTCGATGCCTTCTGGGACCGTGGGCTGGAAAAAATGCAGAGGACAAATCCCCGAATCGAACGGGTACCGGCTGAATTCCAAACCACATTCGCCCGGTGTGAACACCTCTACTTCACCGGCGTCGGCGGGGCCCGAATTCATGCCAAGCTCATCCTGCCTGAAAACCGAAAGCGGCCGCATCCGGCCGTGCTCATGTTTCACGGCTACGGCACCCATTCCGGGGACTGGATGGACAAGCTCGCTTATGCGGCCGAAGGATTCGTGGTGGCGGCCATGGACTGCCGCGGACAGGGCGGACGATCGGAGGATACCGGCGGGGTGACCGGCACCACCTGTATGGGCCATATCGTTCGGGGACTGGCGGGTGATCCCGATCAGATCCTGTTTCGCCGGATCTTTCTGGACACCGCCCAGCTGGCCGGCATTGTCATGAACATGGACGAAGTGGATGAAAACGAATTGGTCGTCACCGGAAGCAGTCAGGGCGGCGGGCTGACCCTGGCTTGCGCCGCCCTGGAGCCCCGCATCAAAAAGGCCGCCCCGGTGTATCCGTTTCTATGTGATTACAAAAGGGTCTGGGACCTGGATCTGGACCGACAGGCATACCAGGAACTGCGGGATTTCTTTCGCAACCATGATCCGCTCCATGAACAAGAAACGGAAATCTTTACCCGTCTGGGCTATATCGACGTACAGCATCTGTGTCCACGAATTCATGCGGAGGTTTTCATGGGGATCGGCCTGATGGATGAGATCTGCCCGCCGTCCACCCAATTCGCCGCCTACAATAAAATCCGGTCTCCAAAATCGCTGGCGCTCTATCCCGACTTCGCCCATGAGGATCTGCCGGGGCATCCGGACAAGATCTTTACCTTTCTGACAGATAGAAACCGCCCTTCCATATGACCGCGAACAAGTCTTCGAACTTGCCGCTTCCATCGACGTATTTCGGTATTTTTCTTGACACCGAGCTTTCAAAGGGTTAGTGTAGCTTCAGTATTTATCGAAGTATCTGGAAAAAAACGACAGCGCTCATCGTCAGCTCCGGAATGGTTCCGGGGCTTTTTTTATGGGCGCAAGAAAGAAGGTTTAATGAATTTCGATCCATTTAAGTTACATCCCCATGTGGCGGCAGGTGTCGCCACGGCGGGTTTTTCAACCCCGACCCCGATTCAGAACCAGGCGATACCGCTGGTAATGGAGGGCAAAGACGTCATGGGCCTGGCCCAGACCGGCACCGGTAAAACCGCCGCCTTCGCCCTGCCCCTCCTGCATCGCCTGATGGACGGAAAAAGAGGACATACCCGCGCCCTGATTCTCGCCCCGACCCGTGAGCTTGCCGAACAAATTCGACGCGATATCGATACCCTCGGTTCCAAAACCCGGCTGCGGAGTCTTTCCGTCTACGGCGGGGTCGGCATCAACCCCCAAAAGCAGCAGCTGAGAAGAGGGGTTGAAATCGTGGTCGCCTGCCCGGGCCGGCTTCTGGACCACATCGGCCAGGGGACGGTGGATCTGTCCCGGGTGGAAACCCTGATCCTGGATGAAGCCGACCAGATGTTCGACATGGGATTTCTTCCCGACATTCGGCGGATCCTCAAAAAACTGCCTGCCAATCGTCAGAATCTGCTGTTTTCGGCCACCATGCCGCCGGAAATCCGCCGGCTGGCCCAGGAAATATTGCGAAACCCGGCCACCGTTCAGGCGGGGAACGTGGCCCCGGCCGAAACCGTCCGCCACGGTCTGTACCCGGTCGAGCAGCACCTCAAAACCCCGCTTCTGCTGGAACTGCTGAAAAGTACCGATACGAGTTCGGTACTGGTATTCACCCGGACCAAGCATAGAGCCAAACGACTGGGTGAGCAACTCTCGCGGGCGGGATACCGCTCCACATCGCTTCAGGGAAATCTTTCCCAGAACCGGCGACAGGCGGCCCTGGACGGGTTCCGCAGCGGCGCCTTTCAGATTCTGGTGGCCACCGATATCGCAGCCCGCGGCATCGATGTCTCCCGGGTTTCCCACGTCATCAACTACGACGTGCCGTCCACGCCGGAAGCCTATATTCACCGGATCGGCCGAACCGGCCGGGCCACCCGGAACGGCGACGCCTTCACCCTGGTGACCCGGGAAGATACCGGTATGGTCCGGGCCATCGACCGGATTCTCGGCGAAAAAACCGAGCGCCGCACCCTTCCCGATTTCGATTACACCGTATCCCCGCACGGCAACGGCGGCCCCTCGGGACGGAATCCCCGACCCAAAACCGCCAACAAAAAACCGGCCGGACCCCATCGGACGGGAAACGCCTCCAATCGGTCCGGTGCGTCCGGTCCGAAAAAACCGGCATCGGCCGGCACACCCAACCGCCGACGACCCAAATCCCGTCAGCCCGAACTCGCACGAGCCGCATCCGGCTCCGGTCCGTCGGCCCGTCGACCTCGCCGGGCAAACTGATCCGATTCCTCACTGAGCCCAAAATAAAGAAGGGAAAGCTTCAAAACAGATCAAAGCTTTCCCTTCAGATAGTATAGATGATCAGGTACCGAACCGAAGCCGCTCTCAACCCTTAGTGGGAGAGTCCGCATCGGCAGATGAAATCATAATCTCCGGCGGGGTGATCCGCCGGAGATTCGTCAATCTTTCTTTTTTATCCTGCCAATGAAAAAGGGCTGCGGCTATCCCGCAGTATACTGAGCGCAATCAAAATGATCGGTCCGGGCACCAAATCGCTCCCCAGGAGGAGAAAGCCGATGGCGGTTTCTACTTCATCCATCCCCAGGACAAAAGGAATCGCCAGAAACTCATTTTCCACTTGGTTGCCTGCCCCGCACCGCCCGGATTCTTTCCGGCATCCGCGGCCTATGCTGCAAGACCGCCTGAACCAACTCTTCCGCGGTGTCGAACCGGCCGATCAGGTTGGCGGGGGCGATGGGAAGCTGCAATTCTCTTGCGAAAAACGTGATCGCCTGAAGCAACTGATCGGGCCGGACAAGAACCGGCCCGTGATCTTTTATTGCCGGAGCTTTTGCTGACTGCGCAGCGGCATCACCGCCGGCCGGGCCGTGGGCCTGGAGTACACGAACATCATACATCTGCCGCACGGGTATTTTGAGTGGCGGGATTTTGTTGAGGATAAGACGGAACGTATGAATCTTCAGTTGTCAATGGGTTTTAAAGGCATGAAGAGCCGTAGGCGATTATCTCTTAAGGGGATAAAGCCAAACTGTTTATAAAAACCTTTGACTTCATCGTTGATTGCATCCACCACCATGGCATAGATTACGATTTGATCACTGATCGACAATGTGCGCTTGAAGGCATCGGCCAGCAACATTTTTCCAAAACCTTGTCCCTGATCGCTTTGACGGACTGCTAATCTGCCGATTAGAGCGGCCGGCACGGGATGCCGGGGCAATTTCCGGAGCAGATTTTCAGGTAATTGATGCAGTTCTACGGATAAGGAACTCAGTGTGTAGTATCCCACCACTTTCCTCGGTTTCTCTATCCTGGTGGCAACAAACACTCGACTGATTCGGCGTTTGATATCCTGCTTTGCTTGTTTTTTAAGATAGCGATCCAGCGATTCAACGCCTGAATGGAAACCGGCTCTGTCTTGTGCAGGGGACAGCGAATTGATAACCAAACGTTCAGAGTCCGTCATTTGCTGACAACGCGCTGTTCATGTTCTTCTATGGCTTCTTTCAGTTTGCTGTTGAAGGGTGCCGGATCGGAGAGGGCATCGAAGAATATCTCGGAATCTCTTGCGCTCAATGCCATCGTTTCATTTTCCTGAACCGTCTTTTCGGCCTGTTCCAAGGCGCAGGTCAGAATGAAATGACTGACCGTTTTGCCCTCAAAGCCGGCGGCACGTTCTATGAGATTTTTTGCGCTGCTCTTCAGGCGGAGGTTGATGCGTTCGTTTTTATTTTGTGTCGCCGCTTTCATAGGGTATGCTCCTTTTTCATCTTGTCTGTATTTATTTGTATGTCAAAATGGTGCCTTCGTCAAGACGTCCATTGCATAAAAAGTTCTCAGGAACCTTGTGTGCTTGCACGAAACGAGATTCCGTTGGCGCCAGTTTCCCGAACCACCGGATGAAATCCTTCATAGGATAGACAAGGGCGTTGACAGTTATCTCTTCTGTTCTGTCACGAATACAACGAAGTCCCACATGGCACGAGAAGCGCTTGACATGGAGAATACAGGCGTGCATATTGAATCATTCTTTCCAACCAAGTTAATATAAGGTTCGGTCCACGATTCGAACCATCATCAGGAACAACCCATCGAGAAGCTTTCATCGAGTCGTTCAGTAAAAGCTGAAAGCGGTATAGTAGCCAAAAAGATGAACGATCCACAGATGTGAGGAGGTAAAAAATGCCATGGACAGAATAACAGCCAACCCGAGAATCCTTGGAGGTAAACCTGTCATAAAAGGGACTCGAATCAGCGTAGAACTGGTACTAAATCTCCTCGCGTCCGGAGTGCCGGAGCACGACATTCTTACAGACTATCCCCACATCAGCAAAGAGGATATTCAAGCATGTTTAAGTTATGCAGCAAATGCACTGAAGAATGAAGTGTATCTGTCCTTGGAATCTGCATGATGCAGTCGTCAAACTTGCGCATTCTAGCGGATGAGAATATATCTCCACGGGTGGTTTCCTTTCTGAGGCAAAATGGGTGGGACGTGATAGACGTCAAAGAGGAGAATTGGCATGGCGTAGAAGATGAAATTTTGTTGGAGCAAGCTCATTCAGATCAACGATTCATTCTCACACTCGATTCCGATTTTGGATCTTTGGCCATCAATGAAGAGAGAGCATTTTTCGGAATAATTTATCTTCGATTGAGAAACCTTGGGTTTTCTAACTGCATCAGAGTTCTGCAAAAATTAATTCAGCTCGAATTGGAACTGGCACAAGGCACGATTCTTGTTATCGACGAAGCGAGGATCAGAATCAGATCGTCCTAATTCCTTCTATATTTGCGATTTATATTACGATTTCCACTACAGGCGCCTCCCACCAGTCACACCGCAGCCGTCCTCGATACTCGGGTGCGGTATCCTCGGACCGGCGGCGAATCATGGCGATCACGGTGATTTTTTGGATAGCTTCAAGCCGATTCCGCCACACCGCCTCAGCACGTTGGGAAAGTCGGGCCACAGCCACCCCGCTCTCGGGAGCCAATACGATTTTCCCGCCCTCCTCCCGCAGAGAAAGCGAATCTCCGGCGTTCACCTCGGATAAGGCCCGGTGAACCGGTCCGTTTTCAGGGCAGCAACCGGCGAAATCGAGATACACCTGGCTCAGGCCGAGGATTTCGTATTTTGGAAGGTGGTCATTCCCAGGCTCCGCCTTCCGGTTCCCCCGGCGATCCCTCACATGCGGCCCGTTCAGGAGGTTCACATGCGGATTGCCGCAGTCCGTGCGGCGAAAGACCGTCAGTGTCTCCATGGCCCGGGTCATGGCAACATAATAGAGCCGCCGTTCCTCCTCCATAGAAGCGGTATCCGACGGTGCCGGCCATCCGCCGTCCAAGATGAACACATGGGAAAACTCCAGCCCCTTGGCTCCATGGGCCGTGCCCAGAAAGACGCCCCGGCCCAGGCGCTGCTCCCGTTTCTGTTCGGCCAGGGATTCATAGATGAAATCGGCGGCCGACCGCACCGGAAGCTCCGCATTGCCGGTTTCCGCCTTCCAGGCGGAAAGAAGCCGACGGACTTCGGCATCCCAAACGGTGTCCATGCCCCCGGGCCGCATTTGGATAGTGGCGGTATGAAGCTCCAAAAGGCCCTCGGCGGTGGTCAGGTCCGCCTTCATTTTCAATAACATATCCAATAATTCTGCGATTTCCCGGACCCGGTGAAGGGGAAAACCATTTCCCCGGTCCAGCGGACGGCTGTATGGAATGGATGCATCTTCCAGGGCCCCTCGGACGGCGCAGAGTTCCGGATATTGGAAACCCCTTCGGGAAAGCACCGCGACATCGGTCCAATCGAAATCGGAATCGATTTTTCGAAACCGCTCCAGTTCGGCCGCCAATATCGCCGCCTGATCGCAAGGGTTCGCCGCCGTGATCCGCTGTACCCGCCCTTCCCCCAGCGGATCGAGGGATTTCCACTGTCCTCCCGGCGGGTCGGCTTTCCGCCGCCGGTCGATGCGAATGGGATGGTCGGTCTTCACCCGGTCCCGATTGTGTTGAATCAGTTGATTGGCCGCGGCGATAATGTGAGCGGTGGAGCGGTAGTTTTCCACCAGATAGTGGGCCTCGGCCTCGTAATCCGCTTGAAAACGCCGAATGAATTCCACATTGGCGCCCCGGAATCCATAGATGGACTGGTCGTCGTCGCCCACCGCCAGGATGGAGAGTCTGCCGTCCGGATCATTCAGGGTGCGGCCGGCCACCGCCGAGATCAGCCGGTACTGGTCGGCATCGATATCCTGGTATTCGTCCACCAGAATATGGCGATAGCCGGAGAGCAGCCGATCCCGAATTTCATCGGGAGCAAGCCCCGGCACCGACTTTTCTCCTTCCAGAAGGGCGACGGCGTCTTGAATGATCGCGTCAAATTTTTCCGTCAGGGTGGCCTCGTCCCGAACCGCCGCATCGGCCCGGGCCGCAAAAGAGGTGCCGGTCAAGCGCATGGCCAGGCCGTGATAGGTCAGCACCGTCACCCCGGCGGCATCGTTTCCCACCAGCTCCCGAAGCCGACGCCGCACCGACAGGGCCGCACCATGATTGAAGACCAGCACCAGCACCGACCGGGCCGGCACCCGCCGGACCCGCAGCAGATAGGCGCACCGGTGGACCACCGTTCGGGTTTTTCCCGATCCCGGACCGGCGAGGATCAGTCGGTTCTTCTCCGCGTCGCCGGCCACGATCGATTCCTGGAAGGGATTTCTAAGGCTCTCCACAATCTTCTTGAAGGATTCCTCCCCGGTGGCCCGTTGAAGGACATCCGCCCGATCTCCGAAAAACCGGTGGATGAAACTCGTCGTGTCCATGGTGAAGTAGGCGGCCACCATGGACAGGGCCTGGCTGATCTTTCGAAGGCCCTGGCGGGCATACTCGTTCATGACGTGGACCTGGAATGTCCGCTGCCCGTAATGGTGCGACAAGGGCGCGTAGTCGCCTTTGGAATAGCGCCGCCCCTTGGCCTCGGGCAGAATCCGCACCGTCATGGCCTGACGAAAGACCGACAATCCCTTCTGAAGGATGATCACCTTTTGCTCATGAAGAAACAGCAACCCCCGGTCGATGGCGTTCAGCATCTTGTCGGGCTTCACCTGAAGGGTCAGATCCTTGCCGATGGCCTCGGCCAGATCGTCGCTGGAAAAAGAGACCAGGATTTCGGCCTGCCCCTGCGCTTCTTTCGGAATGCGGTCGTAAATCGCATTCAACAGAATCCAGGCCAGATTCCGCCGCTTGTCGGCGATGTCGGCGATTGTTTTCCAGTCCCGCCGCAGCCGCACCCGAAAGTGGTCCTGATAGGCGTGACGCAGATCGATGCTGCCGCAGCGGCCGGCAAACCCCTTGCCGTCCCGGGACAGGCTCACCAGCAGCCCTCGGACCGTCTCCGGATTGGCTTCGGGGAATTCGGCGTCCAGGAGCCGCTGATTCAGGGTTCGCAGGTTGAGATCCACCCATTCACCCACCGTTTCCATGGGGTGCTCCTCCCGAAGGATGTCGAGCAGGGCCCGGTCGAGAGCGCAGATGCGATCCAGAAGCTTTTTGGCGTTGTTCCGGCCCTTGGGACGAACATAGGCGGTCATCTGAATGCCGCTTTCCACCAGTCCGGCTTCGGCCATCTGGTGCAGCACCCGAATCACCCCCCGGCTGTCGGCGAAGGCCGTCTTTTCAATTCCCTCGATGCGCCCGAGAGACTCGGCCAGCTGATCCGTGGTGAGCCCTTCGTCGGGGTCGCAGTCGATCAACCGCGCCAGAATCGTCATCCAGATACGGTGTTGGACCGGCGGCAGATCGAGTTCCTTCATCTTCTCCGTCGCTTCCGCCAGAGACCGGAACCGGGGCTTCCCCTGAAAGACATAGGTCTGGTTTTCGTTTCGCTCCAGATGACCGGAGCGCTCCAGCCACGACACCGCCGTCCGGACCTTGGTGTCGGCGCCGTAATCTTCCCAGTCGAAGGTGGCCCGGGTATCCTCATCCCGAAGCAGTTCGCCGGTGGTGATGATCACCTCTCCCTTCTCATTGCGCTTGGCCCGGCGCAGCGCGCGAAGGATCTCCACGATGTCCCGCCGGCGCAGTTCGGACAGGGCCCCCAGCCGGAACTGGGTTTCGATATCCGCTTCGTGGTAGAGGAGCACGCAGTCGGCGTCTCCGCGGTCCCGGCCGGCCCGGCCCGCCTCCTGAAGGTAGTTTTCCAGGGACCCGGGGATGTCGGCATGGATCACCAGCCGCACGTCGGGCTTGTCGATGCCCATGCCGAAGGCATTGGTGGCGCAGATCACCGGCGCCTCGCCGGCAATGAACGCTTCCTGGACCCGCCGCTTTTCCGGCGGGGTCATGTTGCCGTGAAAGGCCTCGACGGACCAGTTTTTTTGAGCCAGAAAATCGGCCATTATCTCGGTGTGCTTTCGGGTGGCGCAGTAAACCACCGCGCTGCCCGCGGGCGGGTCTCCCAACCGCTCGGAAAGCAGATCGGCGACCCGGCCGAACTTTTCCGGCTCCGTCACCGTCTGCACCTCGAAGTGAAGGTTGGTCCGTTCGGTGCCCGCCTGCAAAACCGACAGCGGCTGATTCAGCCACTCCTGAAAGTGGTCGACGATCTCGGCCACGACATCCCGCTTGGCGGTCGCCGTGAAGCAGGCCACCGGCGGAATATCCGTCCCCTGGGATGCGGCAAACTCCTGAATGAACCGGGCCGCGTAAATATAATCGGAACGAAAATCATGCCCCCATTTGGACAGGCAGTGGGCCTCGTCAAAGACCCAGCAGCCGATCTCCCGAAGCCTGAGCGCTTCCCGAACCGACCGGTTTCGAAGCTGCTCCGGTGATATATACAGGATGCCGATATCCCCCATTCGAACGCCTTCCAGGACCGCGCCCCGTTCGGGGCCGGTCAGAAGGCCGTAAATCGCACCGGCCGCCGGGGTTCCGGTGGACCGTTTGAGATTGTCCACCTGGTCTTTCATCAAGGATTGCAGGGGCGAAAAGACCACCGTCAAAGTTCCCCGGCGATGATACCGGGCCAGGGCCGGCAGCTGAAAACAGATCGATTTGCCGAACCCGGTGGGCAAAATCCCCAGGAGGGGCCGGTCGGACATGCCCTCGCGAACGATCTGCTCCTGAAGGGTTTCACCGGTGGGCAGGGTCCGAAAATCATCGAACCCGAAGTGGCGCTGCAGCTGCCGCCGGGGATTGTGCATTTCCGAACACCAGGCGCAGTCGTCGGACCCGCAGGGGATATCCCGCAGCGCCTGAAGCACCGGCCCCACCGCCGGAAACCGGTGGCGAACCCAGGGCGGCAGCACCGAATTTCCGCCCGCCACCTGAAGCCATGCCAGGCAATAGGCCAGGGCCGAACGGCGTTCGGGGTTCTCCAGGAGCGGAAGAATCGTCTCCGGCACCGCTTTTTCGCAGACCCGACCTGTCGTCGACCGCTGAAACACACCAAAGGCCGCATTCGAATCCGACAAAATCGGCGCCCCGATTCGTCGAAAGAGATCGCAAATACCCCGCCCGTCGGCGCCGCCCTCCAGCCGTGCATCCCGAAAGCAGAATTCATAAAACCCGATCAAATCCGGCAGGGTTCGCAGGGTTTCCGAAAAACTTCCCCACTGATCCAGAAACAGGGTGCCGGCCAGTCGGGCGTCCGCCACCGGATGGTTCCGGCTGTCCCGGACCAGTTTGTAGTCCTTCACCAGCCGGTGATAGGGATTTTCAGGGAATGCGAGCGGCGAAAGGTAAAGCGTGTCCACGGCGGGAAGCTGAAGGAGACCGGTTTTCGGCCGAATACTTTCCAGCACCGGCAGGTCGTGCTGGATAATGTTGTGGCCCAGAATGGCCTGGGCGTTACGGCCGAACCCGCCCAGCTCCGCGAGGGCTTCCATGGTGTCCAACCGACCTTTGCGCTGGAAAGTTTGATCCCCCAGGACCGCCCCGATCTGGAAAATCTGTCCGCCGGTCGAGGTCTCCAGATCGAGAAGAAGGCAATCCTTCAGGAAGGTCTCCGCAATCTCCCCGGCGCTCATGCCAGGGGGATCGAGGAAAAAGGCGTACCCACATTTGCCGCAGCGGGCTCGAATGCCCGGTCGGGATATGCGGTCATCATCGATGCGAAAGCGGGTTCGGCAGGTTGGGCAGGTGACGGTCATGTAAGCCATGGATCACCAGCTTTTCCATAAAACAAAAGCTTGATCTTCGGTGGGTGCATTCGGCATGAAGGAGAGGTGTATTCGTTCCGGTACCCTCGTTCTTAATATTCCAACAAAAACTCCCTGATGTCGCCCAATCGGGGTTCTTCATCCTCTTTCCCGAATGCCAGATCATCCTTTATAATCCAGTCCATCCATTCTTCCAGAAGCAAAAGAGCTTTTGCACTCAAACGGTAGGGCATGAATTCAATTGAATCTTGGCTGCGTCCTACAGGTTGTAAGTGATCTAAACGAAGGATCGATTCTACCGTGCTTCCCGCAATCGGTAACTTGTCCCAAAAAAACTGAGGGTACTCGCATCGTCTGATTCGGTCAACGAAAACCGGATTGAATCCAGAACGCTTTTCACCCTCATCCACGCCGTAATAGGGAGCAACAATCACCGTTCGATTCGTTTGCCATTTGGCTTTGCCGGCGGTAAGATTATTATCAACTTTGCTTCCGCCGCTGCCGAGAATCAATGCCGGACGTTTTTTGATCCGATAGACGCCCCATCTTTCAGCGGGAAATTGTGGCAGATTTTTGATTTCCAAACCTCGTCAGAGAAAAAGGCTTTACATTCAAAGGGTTCAAGCGGCTTTCCGGACAGTTCGTCAAGTTGCCGAATTCCATCAAGGAAAACCTGGTCGTAACGAGGAGCTTTGGGATAGACCTTTGACGCTTTCAACTCTCTATCAAGGCGCTGGTTAAGTCGTCTTTTTAGTTCGAGAAATTTTCCTTTCCGCTCTTTCTTTTTTCTGGTGGAAAGGTCTTTAATTTCATGCTTATTGGATTCGGAATATGATCTATTTGCCTGATTCGTCATAACTGAAAAATCCAAATTCTCTTCCGGTGCCGCTCGAAGCATGGGTGGCGTTTGATAAACAAAATGGAGCAGTGCGGTTGTATCTGTCCCGAATTGGCGGAGATATTTTTGAATAGCGCCGGCCACACAAAGATCCATCGTCTGATTAATATCATCATACTGCCGGTAGCTTTTTACAGACCATCTGGCGAAATCCCGGTCATTTTTCGAACTGCGAATTACAATTTTTTCTGCATGAATCGCCGCTAAAGCTGGATCAATCCGCAAATAAAGCTCCGTAGCCCAAGGCCCAAAATGATGAAATTTCCAAGAGGCTTCGGTGAAGGTTTTTCCTTCGTGATGCTCGGCATAAGCAAGATCAGCAAGGTAAGAATATTTAATAAGATGAATCATGCCCAAATCACGGCTACCCCAATCTTGCTGACCGGCGACAAAAAGGATGTATTGAAGAAGAAGATCTATTTTTTTCTTATCGCTCATATTCAGCCATCCTAAATATGTTTTTTATCCTCGCCATATAAGAATCCATCGGATATCCCATAGTCATCTAAAAAAAGGATACGTTCTCCCTTAAAATAGCGCAATTTCCTTTTCTTTGCAAATCTCAACAACATGGGAAACCACAAACTCCCTGATCCAGCATTATCCTTGTGCAAGTTTTCCATCTGCTATTTTTTATCCACTTGACTAATTCAAATGAATGAATTATTCTTTCGCTCAAATGAAAGATATAAAACCGATGAACTCCAATTCCCCCAAATCCAGCAAAGAAGACCCCCGGCACCGGCTCATCGATGCCGGGCTGGAAATATTCGGCACCCACGGATTCGAAGGCGCCACCACCCGAATGCTTGCGGCAAAGGCGGGGGTGAATCAGGCCGCCATACCTTATTATTACGGCGGCAAGGAGGGGCTTTACCATGCGGTGGTGGCTTATATCGCCGAAAATGCCGGGCGATTCATGTTGCCGGTGACGGAGAAGATCACCGCCGCCCTACAAACCGACGACCTGTCCACAGATGCTGCCGTCGGCCTTCTGGTGAAGCAGCTCTCAGCCTTTATTCAACTGGTGGGCCAAGGAGAATCCCGGCGGTGGGGCCGCATCATCATTCGGGAGCAGATGCAGCCCACCAAAGCCTTCGACATTATCTACGACCACGTGATTCGGCGGGTCCACGAAGCCTGCGCCGGTCTGATCGGGCACATTCTACAGATCCCCCCGGCATCCGACACCGCCATCATCCGGGCTCATTCGGTGGTGGGCCAGGCCATGATTTTTCAGGCGGCCCGGGAGACCATCCTGCGCCGGCTGGGACGGCGGGAATTCACACTCGACGATATCGAGATGATTCGTAGCATCGTCGAGGATCAGATTCGGAACACCCTTCGCCACTCATCCGGAAAATAATAATAAGCCAAATTACTAGTATATTCTTTTTAAATTACGCAAATATGCGTATGGATTTTGGGAA
>JBKHDE010000118.1:0-13606 GCA_046541495.1 Desulfococcaceae bacterium | reverse complement strand
CTGTCAAGCGGAAATACCACATGAAAGGCGTGAAAACGCCAAAGGCGCATCACAAATAAGGAGAATCAGGAAGCGCGGATGTAGTGCCGAATGGCGTTCAGGGTTCCCCGGCCGATGCCGTCGACTTTGGTGATATCTTCTATAGTGAGAAATTTTCCATGGGCTTCTCGGTGTTTCAAAATCCTGACCGCCAGCACCGGACCGATTCGCGGCAGTGTCACCAGTCGGGTCAGCGGGGCGGTGTTGATATCCACCGGGTCTTTCAATCCTTCCTTGAGCCATTCCGACAGCAGTTTTTGATAATGGGCCTCCAATTGGCTTCGAGCAATTTCTTTTTGCTTCGGGTCCAGCCATTTTTCTTCTGAAAAGGTACCCAGAGAATAGATCAGCTGTTCTCCGTCGATGTTGCCGTTCAGGTCCCGGTACGGGCAGTGCCGAATCCGGGTCCCGTCGTCTCTGACCTCCACGGCGGCAAAGCTGGCATCCGGCAAGGCGCGAATTTTGGCGTCGGACCAGATATTCCCCAATCCGTCGGTGACATCGCATATACCAAGGAACCATAATAAAACGCAAGTGACAATGGCTGTAAATCGAAACTGTTTCACCCACCGGTTTACCATTATTTCGCCTCCCTGTAAAACCAAAGGGGCCATCAGCTCTTGCGGATGCAGAGCTGATGCCCCCGATTGAAGATCACCGTTTGTAGGGACAAATTATGGACGGGTCCTGTCAGCCTTTCTTTTTGGTATCCGGGGCCGTATTTTCTCCGGTCTCTCCGACGGTGATGCGGTCTTTGATTTTTTCAAAGGTCTTCTCACCGATCCCCTTGACCTTCATCAGGTCTTCGATCGTCTGGAAAGGGGATACTTCCTCCCGGTATTGAATAATACTCGCCGCCTTTTTCGGCCCCACGCCTTTCAGCTGGGTCAATTCGGCCTCAGAGGCCGTGTTGATGTTGATCTTTCCGGCATCCTGGGCCCAACCCGGTACCGTGAAAACCGCCATTGCCAGAACCACAAGGGATAAAACCGTTACTCGCCGAAAATACCGCTCCATTTTAAACCTCCTTTTTTAAGGTTGATAGACGAACGAAGGGATTGGAAATCAATTCTCCTTCATTTCGCCCGAGTAAAGCGATTCCAGGTAGAATTTGGCATGTTGGCCCAAATGAGCAAAAGAATGATCCTTATCCTGATTTTTCGCCGCCATTTCCTTTCTGATTCCCGAGGCCATTGTCTTGCCCAGCTCTACGCCGAACTGGTCGAACGGATTGATATTCCAGATAAACGCCTCATATACGGTTTTGGCCTCGTAAAAGGAAAGAAGCCGGCCGATGTTTTGGGGTGACAGGCTTTCCAAGAGCAGGGTCGATGAGGGGCGATTGCCCGGAAAAGACCTGGCCGGGTCCTCAGCCGTTTTCCCCTCGGCCAGGGCCCGGGGTTGAGACATGAGATTGGCCCAGAGTTCCTGATGGTTGGTCACCCCTTTGGACATGGACCGGTATTGATCATATTGAGGATTGATAACGCCGAGAAAATCGATGGGAAACGGCCGTCCCTGATGAGCCATCTGGAAAAAGGAATGCTGGGCGTTGGTGCCGGGCTCACCGAATACGAGGACCCCGGTGGACACTTTCGGGTCCGCTCCCTCTCGGGTCACCGATTTGCCGTTGCTTTCCATATAAAGCTGCTGAATGTGCGGCGCCAGTTTGCTGAGCGGATCGGCATACGGAATAATCCCCAGCGCGGGATAGTCCAGAAAATTATTGTTCCAGATGCCGATCAGGGCGGACAGCAAGGGCAGATTGGATTCAACCGGCGCTTCGGCCGTATGCCGGTCCATCTCTTGGGCCCCTTTCAGAAAGGCCTCAAACCGGTCATAACCGAGAAAAAGGCTCAAGGGGACCCCGCCGACCGCGGAAGAGACGCTGTAGCGGCCCCCGATGAAATCGAACATATGGAAGGTGCGGATGACCGGGTTGGAAGGATCATCCCCGGGGCTGCCTTTGCTGGTCACCGTCACCACATGCCGGGAAGGATCGAGCCCTTTCTCCTTCATAAAGGCATAAGCCTGTTCGGTATTGGCCAGGGTTTCGGAGGTGGTATAGCTTTTTGAAATGATGATCCAGAGGGTGGATTCCGGGTCGATTCGGGCGGCGACACGGCCGAAATTGTGAACATCCACATTCGCCAGATAGTGAAGCTCGATCCCTTTATCCGCATAGGCGGACAAGGCTTCGGAGACAAACTGCGTACCGAGGTAGGACCCCCCGATGCCGACCACCACCAGGTGCTTGAACGGTTTGCCGGTGGAACCGGTGATGCGGCCGGAATGGACCTCTTCGGAAAACCCCTTGATCTCCTGCCGGACCCGTTTGATTTCCGGCATGACATCCTCGCCGTCAACGGTGATCGCGGCATCGTCAAAACGTCGGCATGCGGTGTGCAACGCGGCCCTGTTCTCGGTGGTATTGATCTTTTCACCCCGGGTCATGGAAACGAACTGGTCTTTTGCTTTCCGAAACCGGGCCAACTCCATCAACAATGATAGGGTTTCAGGGTCGATGCGCTGCCGGGAAAAATCGTAGAAAATACCGGCGCCGATGCGTGAAAATGCATCGAATCTGCCCGTTTGGCCGACCAGATGTTTCAAGTGGTTTTCAGGCTGCCGAATGGTCTCGGCCTGCCGACTCAGCCGTTGCCAAATATTCGAATCAGGTACGGATTGCGTCATGGATTTCACCTTCCGGTTGAGGAGAGAAGCTCACATAATTTGCGGGATTGGAATATTGCACTTGTACCATAACTTTACCCGATGGTCAAGCCTGTCGACTGAACCCGATCTCGGGTAATAAATTGGTAATATTAACAAATGGCATTCCGAACGGAAAAAAGAGAGCATTATGAAATTAGTAGGTGGATTTTGTTGACATGGTCCGCAACCGCTGGTAATAAGAGGGGCTCAGGCACCGGTTCAAACAATTTTATTTCAGAATTTTAGATACTTGGATTTAAATATCGGCGGTTTTCTTCAAAACCTAAAAAATATACAATTCCCAAAATTTGCAATAAGTGGTATTGACCGGTCTTATTGATGATGGTATAGGTAAAATCCAGAGAGCGTCGGGGGTTATCCGGCGTACCCATAGACATTCGAGCCAAATTTTATCCCATTATTTTTCCACTCATCGATAACCGCATTCATTCAGATTAGGAGGGAAATCATTGGGCCCCGATTACGAAGACGACGTCACCTTTACCGAATATACGCTGGGCCAGGAACAGCTGGAGGAAATCGAAGGGATTCTGGAAAAGGAACTGATAAAAAGCGGTGTTCACAGCGTGCTTCTGATCGACATGGCCGGAAATATAATTTCCAAGGCCGATAACGGCGCCTGCGAACATGACGTGTATTCTCTGGCCGCCCTCGCCTCCGCCAATTTCGCCGCAGTGGATACGATGGCGAAAATCGTTGGTGAAGAGGAATTTTCCTTGCTTTTTCATAAAGGCGAAAACGAAAATATCCATTTCAGCAAGGTTCATGATGAATTTCTGCTGATTACGATTTTCGGTAAAGAGGTCTCCTTGGGCTTGCTGCGATTGAGAGTCGGAGAAGCCATCGAAAAAATCAAACTGGTGTGGGCTCAATAGAAGTGCGTATCAGCTGAACCTGATTGTCCGGCGTATCGTTGCGGTTCATTATTTCTATTTTAGGCGGGAGGGCTAAAGTTGGCGTTCGTCAATTTGAAAAACAAGGAAGTCCAGGCAAAAATCGTCTTTTACGGTCCGGGCCGGGGGGGAAAAACCACCAATCTGGAATACATTTACAGCAAATTCCGCGAACGCATTAAATCCGACATGGTCAGCATCAAAACCCACGGGGATCGCACCCTGTTTTTCGATTTTCTTCCCTTTGAGATCGGAAAAATCATGGGGTATGATGTTCGGATTCAATTGTACACCGTTCCCGGCCAGGTCAAATACAATGCCACCCGGCGGCTGGTGCTCAAAGGGGTGGACGGAATGGTGTTTGTAGCGGATTCTCAGAAAAATCAGAGAGAAAAAAATCTGCAATCCTTGAAAAATTTGCAGGAAAATCTCGCGATATACAAAAAATCGATATTCAGGATTCCGTTGGTATTGCAATACAACAAAAGGGATTTGGAAAAAGAGGGGATTCCCCTTCTGACGATGGAGCGGATGGAAAAAGACCTAAACAGCCAGTTGAAGGTGCCGTCCTTCGGGGCCAGCGCTCTTTCCGGTGAAAACGTCATCCCCACCCTGAAAAAAATCATTTCTTTAACCATGGCTTCATTGCAAAAGGTATTGAAATAGGAGGACGCACAATTGTCAAATGATTATGATGACGATGTAACTTTTACGGAATATACCTTTAGTGAAGCGGAACTGAATGAAATCGAAGGAATTCTGCAAAAGGAACTGATCAAGAGCGGAGTCCACAGCGTCTTGTTGATCGACATGGCCGGCAACATTATCGCCAAAGGAGACAACGGCAACTGTGACCACGATGTCTATTCTCTGGCCGCACTCGCTTCCGCCAATTTCGCCGCGGTGGATACCATGGCAAAAATTGTCGGAGAAGATGAATTTTCCCTTCTATTTCATAAGGGAGAGCAGGAAAGTATCCATTTCAGCAAGGTCCAGAGTGAATTTCTTCTGATTTCCATTTTCGGGAAGAGCGTGTCTCTGGGACTGCTTCGTTTAAAAGTAGCCGAAGCGATTGAAAAGATCAAAGCGGTCTGCGAACAGCACTGATCTTCGAACAAAGCGTTTTCGGGCGGAAATGGATCGCGCCCGAAGGAGGGTGGCAATTGAGCGCTGATAATGAAAGCGACATCACCGAACAGGTCGACAGCCGGTTGAACGATCTGTTCGGAGAGGACGACGCTCCGAGTAAACCGAAGCATACGCACCAGGTAGACGACTCAGAGGATTCGATGGACGACAACACGACAAATACCGAACTGGACAATCGTCTCGATACTTTTTTTGAAAAAGGAAAACGAACGAACAGCGATACCGGCGGGTCCGGAATCGATCCGAAAGATCTGGAAAATTCTCCCATCAAAGACCTGAAATCGGTCATCTTGTCCCTCGAATGGGAGATCACCGATCAGGTAATGCAGAAATTGGGAGAAGAGATTCAAAGATTAGAAAAGCAGTCCAAAAAAGACAAGATCGCCGTCGCTTTTCTTCAACTTTTGGGCTCTCTCGGTAAATACATCCGTAAAAAGCGCGCCGAAGCCCATCCCGATTCCATTCGACTCCTCCATTCGGTATATGAACAGTTGGAACTGGTGATGCTGTCCAGAAACCTGAGCGATGCGGAAAAGAAAAAAATGCTGGTCGCCCAGGTCAACAACTATAAGACCTTGAAAGAGGAAATCCTGGTCGCCAAAGAGGCCCCCGCCGAACCTGCCGAAACCCCGAAACCCTCTGCAAAAAAGACGCCCCAGCCCCGCGAAACGATGGAAACCGCCCCGGAAACCGCATCCGAAGGCGGCGAATCGGAAACCCGGTTGTCCGTCGATACAGGCGCTCTTGCGACCGGTGACGTATCCGCCGTGGGCCGGGAGATTCTCAGCGCTATGGAAGAGATGAGAAAAACCATTCAGAGCGAATTCAGCGAACTCCGAGCCGAATTGAAACGATGGAGAGAAACCCGGTAATCGGCATCAGATCCTATTTTACTTTCAGGTAGTTAAAATGATCGTTTTTTGTGAGGATTGTGGGGAAAGAAATATTGTCGATCTTGAGGAGGCCAAAGAAAAAGGAACCATTCGATGCCGCGCCTGCAATGACATCCTGAAGTTTTCCATTCCCAAGGAATCGGCGCCCCCTTCTCAAAAACCCGCACCCACCCAGTTGGAAATCCGCCTGGGGGATCACACCATCGAAATAAGCCAGACCCGACCCACCGTGACCATGGGCCGTCAGGAGCACAACGACCTGGAAGTGATCGACACCCGCGTGTCACGGAGCCATGCCCGCATCGAGTACCGCAAAGGGGAGTTCTTTCTGGTGGATCACAGCACCAACGGCACCTTCGTGATGATCAACGGCCAAAAAGGCATCAACCTGAAGCGAAACGAAGTGGCCCTGGAAGGAAGCGGGATCATCACCCTCGGACGAAAAGTCACCCCCGATTCCCCCAAAGCCATCCATTTTGTTCTGAAACCCTGATTCTTTTTCCCGACGGTTCAAATTTACGCGCCGAAGCCGTCGGGCAAGTTTCGAATCAGGCGCCGGTTCTGGGTGTCTGAAGAGAAGGCTTGTCCTTGATCAGCATCGTGGAGGGATCCAGAACCAGGGGCAATATTCCCCCTTCGCCATTCGGCCCCCCCTTGACGGCCTTCACATGAATTTCATTCCCATCCGGATGCAGCTCCAGGACCACCTCGAATAGATCCGATATCTTCTTGAGCGGCACCGGAATTTCATCGGCCTCGGCGGCCCCTTCATGTCGATGGGTTTTCACCGTAAACCAGACCGCCACGCCGTGGTCCCGAGCCAGCCTTTTTAAATCATCAAAGGTTTCTCGAGTGGATTCGGTAAAGGGGTACCCGTCGATCAGGATCAACTGGGGAAAAAAGATCCCCTGCTCAGTCAGATCGGTCAGCCGCTCTTCCAGTTTGGGAACCGTAAAGCCGTCCACCTTGAAGGTCATGATGAACCGGTTGGGCAGAATCGTCTCCCATAGGGTTTCGAGTCGGCGAATGCCGTATTGGAGGGCGATATTTCTGAACACCTCCTCATACCAGAGGCAGACCTTGTCCACCGGTTCGGTCAGGCTGATGTGAAGCACATTTTTGTTGCGCAGCAGCTTGTCCAAAGCCAGCTGCACAATGAAGGCCGTTTTGCCGACTCCCGCCCGGGCCATCAAGGCGCCGAATCCCCCTTTTTGCAATATGTCATCGGTATCATATCCCATCAACCGAAGGGGATTGCGGCGAATAATATCCTTTTTCTGCATGTTGAAATTCCTTTCCTTAAGATAAATGACCCTGGCCGGGGAAGACGTCGGTTCACCCTTATGCCACATTCTTCTTTTCTTCAGCCGCCTTTTTCAACAGCTCCTCGGAGATGCTCTGAGGCACCTGTTTGTAGGCGGCGAATTCCATGGTGAACTGGGCCTTTCCCTGGGTGGAGGACCTTAAAACCGTGGAGTAGCCGAACATTTCCGAAAGCGGCACCTGGGCCTCGATCACACACATGGGACCCTCATCCTGGGTACCGACGATGATGCCCCGGCGCTGGTTCAGTGACCCCATGACCGCGCCCTGGAACTCGGTGGGGGTTTCCACCACCACCTTCATGATCGGCTCATGGATGACCGGTTTGGCTTTGGCGTAGCCTTCCAGAAACGCCCCCCGGGCCGCGGCCTGAAAGGCCATGTCGGAAGAGTCCACCGCATGGGAGGACCCGTCGTTGACCACCACCCGAATGCCGGTGACCGGAAGCTCCATTTTCGGCCCCTTGTCCAGGCAATTGCGAAACCCTTTTTCCACCGCCGGAATAAACTGAGTCGGAATCGACCCGCCGGTGACCTTGTTCTCGAATTCAAATTCCACTTCGGTAGGTTCCATATAACCGGCCACCCGCCCGTACTGACCGGAACCGCCGGTCTGTTTCTTATGGATGTAATTGAATTCAGCCATCTGGGTGATGGTCTCGCGATAGGCCACCCGCGGCTGTCCGGTGGTGACCGATGCGCTGTACTCCCGGCGCATTCGTTCGATATAGACATCCAGATGGAGTTCTCCCATACCGGAGATGATCGTGTCTCCGGTCTCGTCGTCCACATAGGTCTTGAAGGTCGGGTCCTCTTTGCAGAACCGGTTGAGGGCCTTGGACATATTGATCTGGGCCTTGTTGTCCTTGGGGACGATGGCCAGAGAAATCACCGGCGCCGGCACATACATCGAGGTCATGGTCAGGCTGGAGCCCGGCTCCGCAAAGGTATCTCCGGATGCGCAGTCGACCCCGAACAGGGCGCCGATATGGCCTGCGGGAATGGCGTCGATATCTTCCATCTGGTTGGCGTGCATGCGAACCAGCCGGCCGATCTTGATCTTTTTACCGGTTCGCACATTATAAACGGTATCGCCCTTGGCAAGGGTTCCCTGATACACCCGAATATAAGTCAACTGACCGTATTGGCCGTCTTCCAGTTTAAAGGCCAGGGAGACCACCGGTTTTTTGGGATCACTGGACAGCGGCACCACCGCCTCCTCCTGATCCATGTCGAGGGCTTCATTCTGAACATCCGCGGGGCAGGGCAATATTCGATTGACCGCGTCCAGCAGGGGTTGGACCCCTTTGTTCTTATAGGCGGACCCTACGAAAACGGGAGTGATTTCCCGGTTGATGACGCCATTGCGTACCGCCTCCCAGATCAGGGTTTCGGGAATTTCTTTTTCCTCCAGAATCAATTCCGTCAGGTCATCGGAAAACATGGAGGCGGCCTCCACCAGTTCTTCCCGTTTTTCCCGAGCTTCATCGAGAAGATCCGCCGGAATTTCATCCACTCGAACCTGCTCCCCGTGTTCTCCGTCAAAATAGATCGCCTTCATGGAGACCAGGTCGATAACCCCTTCGAATTTGGATTCCAGGCCGATGGGCATCTGCATGGCCACCGCGTTGTGGCCCAGTTTATCCCTGAGTTGCTTCACCACCCGAAACGGATTGGCCCCGCTCCGGTCGCATTTGTTCACAAAGGCGATGCAGGGAACATTGTATCGGCGCATCTGCTGGTCCACCGTAATGGACTGGGACTGAACCCCGGCCACCGAGCACAACACCAGAACCGCCCCGTCCAAGACCCGCAGGGACCTTTCCACTTCAATGGTGAAATCCACATGGCCCGGGGTATCGATAATGTTGATGTGATGGTCTTTCCATTCACAGAAAGTGGCGGCCGATGCGATGGTGATGCCGCGCTCTCTTTCCAGTTCCATGGAATCCATGGTGGCGCCGATGCCGTCTTTGCCTTTGACGTCGTGAATGGCATGAATCCGCTGGGTATAAAAAAGGATCCGTTCGGTAAGCGTGGTCTTTCCCGAATCGATATGGGCGCTGATCCCGATATTCCTGACTTTTTGCAAATCCTTCATCTTCTTCTCACTTCCCTGATCTGTTTTGAGGGCAATCTATTTAGGGGTTTCAGAACAAAAAAAATCCCTCATTTGGACACGCATACCAGATGGGGATTTCCTGAGGCCTTTTCTATTTTTGGTACGTCTAAAGTGATCGAAATCTAATTTCTCTTGATTCGTTTGTCAAGGATGGCGGGCTGAATTTTGCCTTTTTAACCAAAAACAAACAATCGGCGGTTTGAAAACACCCGGTACCGCCTTCGTGAAACCGGAAAACGGTACCGGAATGCGACATCAACACCGGGGAAAATAAAAATAGGCGCAAACATGGCATTTGCGCCGATCTTTATGTTTGGTGCCGAAGGGGAGACTCGAACTCCCACCGGAATACTCCGACTAGACCCTGAACCTAGCGCGTCTACCAGTTCCGCCACTTCGGCATTTTTTTACCCGTTTTCGAAACCGATCGGAAAAAGAATTGATTGATTTCAAAAAGTATGTGCGGTATATAAACGGTTTTATGTGCCCTGTCAAGCCAATTTTAAAGGAAACACAAAAATAATGGATTTAATTGAAGCGATTGATAATATTAAAGAACCTTTTACCAACGCTGTTCTCACCATCGGAAATTTCGACGGTGTCCATATCGGCCACCAGGCCCTTTTTCATGAAGTCATCGAAAAAGCCGAGTCGATCGGCGGCACCGCCGTCGCAATGACCTTCGACCCGCATCCCATTCGCGTGCTGACCCAAAACGGATACCCGCCCCTGATCACTTTGCATGAACAGAAGGTGGAACTGATCGCCAGGACCGGGATCGATGTGCTCATTTCGGTACCGTTTACCAGAGAATTCGCTTCGATTTCCGCACGGGCCTTTCTGGAAGATTTGCTGATCCGCCGTATCGGTATGAAAGCCGTTGTCGTGGGAGAGGATTATACATTCGGCCGAAACCGGGAAGGCAATCTCTCCTTTTTGCAAGCCCATTCCGACAGACTCGGGTATGAGGTGATCGTTTCCAAGTGGATTCAGAGCGCCGATATTTTGGGAGACCGAATCAGCAGCACCCGAATTCGAGAACTGGTCATGAACGGAGAAATGAAAAAGGCCCGAAAAATGCTGGGCCGGAATTACCAGATTCGAGGTACGGTGGAAAGGGGCCGGGATCGGGGCGGAAAACTCCTGGGGTGCCCCACCGCAAATATCGGTCTTCAGGATGAACTGGCCCCGAAACCGGGAGTGTATGCGGTCAAAGTGGCGTGCAAAGGGAACAAATACAAAGGGGTGGCCAACATCGGTTACAGCCCCACCTTTGACGACCATATCTTTACAGTGGAAGTTCACATCCTCGATTTCTGTGATAATATCTATGGTGAAAAAATCCGGGTCGATTTTATCGATCGCATCCGAGACGAGGAGAAATTTTCCGGCCTTGCCGAACTTTCCGAGCAGATCCAAAAAGACATTCGTCACGCTCGGGAAATCCTCGCAGACTGAGCCTTCGGTCGCTCATCCTCCCGACTGTCGGTTTCCCATTTAATTTTCGTGTTTATCTTTGAAAAAGATAAGGGAAATTCCGAATTTCATATATAAAGGACGTGTGTTATGGAAACACTGAAAATAGTCACCTACCCGGATACCTTTTTAAGCAAGCCGACGTTGCCGGTGGAAAATATCGACGGGGACATTCAGAAACTGATCGACCACATGGCCGAAACCATGTACCAGGCCCCGGGCGTCGGCCTGGCCGCGATTCAGGTGGGGCATGGAAAATCGATTATCGTGTTTGATGATCATCCCGATGATGATAACCGTTCGCTGCAGGTTCTAATCAATCCGACCATTGTTCAGGCCGAAGGATCCGTCCTGTCCGAAAACGAGGGCTGCCTCAGCGTTCCCGAATTTCGAGCCGACGTCAAACGCCATGCCGCCGTTTTGGTGGAAGGCTATGACCGGGAGGGAAAACCGATTCGAATGGAACGGGACGATTTTCTGGCCATCGTCTTGCAACACGAAATCGATCACTTGAACGGCACGCTGTTTATCGACCGAATCAGTTCCTTGAAAAGGCAGCTGTATAAACGGAAGGTTCAAAAACAGATCAAAGGCAATGGCTAATCCGCTTCGCATCGTTTTTATGGGGACCCCGGATTTCGCGGTCCCCTCTCTGCAGGCCCTTCATGACAGCCGGTTCACCGTCATCGAGGTGGTTACCCAACCGGACCGCCCCAAAGGCCGAGGACGCAAACTTCAGCCGCCGCCGGTCAAGACGGCGGCTCAAAAACTCGGGTATCCGGTTTTACAACCCGAATATCCACGGACCCAGAGCTTTGCGGATCACCTGTCCGAAACCAACCCGGATCTTTTCGTCGTAATCGCTTTCGGTCACATTCTGCCCCGAAAACTGCTGGATATTCCGCGCTTGGGTGCGGTGAACATTCACGCCTCCCTTCTGCCCCGGTACCGGGGGCCGGCCCCCATTCACCGGGCGGTCATCAACCGGGAAACCGAATCCGGCATCACCGCCATTCAGATGGACACCGGAATGGATACCGGAGACATGCTTGTAAAAGAGCGCCTGGAAATCACATCCGAGGAAACCACGGGCACGCTTCATGACCGGTTGGCTAAGTTGGGCGCGGAGGTTTTGATTCGAACCGTGTCCGATATCGAAGCCGACGATCTTCATCCGGTTTCTCAGGATGATCGTCTGGCCACCTATGCCCCGCCCTTACAATCCAAAGACGGCCATATCGACTGGTCCAAACCCGCGGAAGAATTGGACGCCTTTATTCGAGGCATGAATCCCTGGCCCGGCGCCTTCACCTTCTGGGGGAAAAAACGCCTGAAGGTATTCAAAGGAAAGCCGCTCTCCATCGACCCCGCCGAAACGCCCGGAACCGTTTTGCCCGGTTTTCCGGATGAACTGCGGATTGCAACCGGCAAAGGGGTGCTTTCCCTTTTGGAGTTGCAAGGCCCCTCCGGCAAACGCCTTTCCGTCGATGATTTCCTGAGAGGTCACCCCATCTCCCCCGGCACTCTCCTGACCTGATATAAACCAATGCCGACCCCTGTGAATGCCCGCGCCGTCGCCCTTCGCATTCTAACCCTTCTGGATTCCGACCAGAGAACCCTGGATGCCGTTCTGGATGAAACCCTCAGCGGTGAGCCCCATCTGCAAAAAAGAGATATCGGGCTGATGCATACGCTGGTATTCGGCGTTCTCCGGTGGCGAAACCGGCTGGACTGGATCATCAACCATTTTTCAAAGACACCGCTGAAAAAAATCCATCCGGACGTGCTGAATATCCTTCGAATCGGCCTTTTTCAGATCCTTTACCTCGATCGCATTCCCGATTCCGCCGCAGTCAATACCGCCGTGGAACTGGCCAAAACATCTTCCGCAAAATGGACCCACCGGTTCGTCAACGGGCTCTTGCGAAGTGCCGCTCGGAATCCTGACTCGGTCCCCTACCCTTCTCCGGAAAAGGATCCCGCCCTCGCCTTGGCGGTCACCCAATCTTTTCCGCAATGGCTCATGCAGCGGTGGATCGATCGATTCGGATTTGAAGAGACCCGGCAGCTCTGTGAAGCGGTCAATACCATTCCTTCAATCGGTATGCGAGTCAATACCCTGAAAATCGAACGGGACCATCTTTTGGAAACATTGCGGCCCAGGGTCCATTCCATCGCGCCGGCCCGGTATTCTCCCGTCGGTCTCACCCTGTCCAATCCCGAATCGGCCATTCCCGACCTGCCGGGCTTTCAAGAAGGGTGGTTTCAGGTTCAGGATGAAGCGGCCCAACTGGTCGGGTACCTTCTCGATCCGCAGCCCGGCGACCATGTTCTGGACGCCTGCGCCGGCCTGGGAGGGAAAACCGGGCATATCGCTCAAATGATGAACAACGAGGGCCGAATTCTGGCACTGGACAACAGCTCAGCCAAACTGAAACGCCTGCGGATAGAGATGGCGCGGATCGGGGCCACCATTGTAAGCACCCGAACCCATGACCTGAATACGCCACCGAAACCGGAAGAATTCGGCACCTTCGATCGGATACTACTGGATGCACCCTGCTCAGGCATCGGGGTTCTCCGCAGAAATCCGGATACCAAATGGCGGGTGTCCCCATCCGACTTTGAGCGGTATCAAGCCCGACAGTTAGAATTCCTGGAAAACCTGGCACCTTTGTTGAAACCTTCCGGCGTCTTTGTATATGCGGTATGCAGCTCGGAACCCGAGGAGAATGAACAGGTAATCACTTCTTTTTTGATATCTCACCCGAGCTTTTTTATTGAAAAAGAGAAGAGCCGGTTCCCTCCTTTTCTGCGGTCGTTGATGTCTGATGAAGGAATCCTGAAGACCTCTCCTCATAAAAATGACATGGATGGTTTTTTTTCAGTTTGCTTGAAACGAAAAATATGATAGCGGTACACTCATGAAAAATAAGATCCATCAGGAGACCCCCGAATGAAGTTGATCGCCCCTTC
>JBKHDE010000117.1:0-13666 GCA_046541495.1 Desulfococcaceae bacterium | reverse complement strand
TGAGATGTGAAAAATCCTCGATCAGAATTTGTTTCCCCTGGTGCTCCACAAATCGTACTCTGCTCATCGATGTCCTCCCCTGGTTCGAATCGGCTGCCTGTTCCTGAATTTGTTATGTGAATAGTCCGGTTGTATCCGTCCGTCAAGAAAAATTCGCTTTTGGATATTTCCCAAATAAAAGAGGTGGAGGAATAGGTCCGGCCATGGTATGGTTGCCGTCGACTCAAGCCAAAGGAGACCCTTCATGAGCCGCGGAGACGCATCCGCCTGCGCGCGATGCAAAATCGACACCCCAAGCCGGGCCTGTCAGGAGGACTCGGGGAAAGGCCCCCGCTCCTGCCCGACCCTTCACCAAAAACCGGTTCTGGACCGGGCGCTGAAAGCGCTGGAGAAACCGGAAATTTACGAATTCGCCCGACAGGCCTCGATTCAGGAGGCGAAAGGCTACGAAGACCGGGATCGTGGATACGACCGGGTCCGGCCGGTCAAACCCCGCATCCTGGAAACCATCGAATTCGCCCGCCGAATGAACTACCGAAAACTGGGGCTGGTCTTCTGCATGGGCCTGCGCCGGGAGGCACAGGCGGTGGAAGGGCTGTTCTCCGACCACGGCTTCGAGATGATCTCGGCCGGCTGCAAAATCGGCCGGGTGCCCAAAGAAAAGATCGGCATTCGGGAGGATGAAAAGATTCGAATCGGGGCGTTCGAATCCATGTGCAACCCCATCGCCCAGGCCCTGGTGCTGAATGAGGCGAAGACCGAGTTCAACATCGTGATGGGGCTCTGCGTCGGGCACGACTCCCTGTTTCTTCAGTATGCCCAAGCCCCCTGCACGGTTCTGGCGGTCAAGGATCGGGTGCTGGGCCACAACCCGCTGGCCGCCGTCTACACCCTGGACAGTTATTACCGGTCACTCAAAAATTCGAGCGGCAAACAGGCATTCGAAACCGATGATTCGGATGAGACCGATTGATCCGCCCATCCCCGGAGCGATTCCATGAAAAAAGTCCTTCTGGATCTGCTGATCTGCCCGGCCTGTCTGCCGGCGGAGGTGCGGCTTCGGGAGACCGTCCGCGAATCGACCGGAGAAGAGATCCTCGAAGGAAAGCTGCATTGCACCGCCTGCAACCGAATCTATCCCGTCGAAAACGGCATCGCGGACCTTCGCCCCGATCCGCTCCCCCGGCAGCGGAATCCGGAAAACCCCTATGAAACCGAGGCCTCGGTCTCCGCCTACCTGTGGAGCCATTATGCGGACCTGTTTCAGGACGACCAGGCCTCGGACGCCTATCGCCGATGGGCCGATCTGATCAAGCCCGCTTCCGGCGTCGCCGTGGATGCGGGGGCCGCGGTGGGCCGGTTTACCTTTGAGCTGGGCCGAAAGCATGATTTCGCCGTCGGCATCGACACCTCTCGCGCCTTTATCCATACGGCACGAAAGCTGATGCACCGCCGGCGGATCACCTTCCATGTAAAAGAAGAGGGGGATATCACCCGACCGGTCACCCTGAGGCTTCCGCCGGAATGGACCCCGGAATGGGCCAATGGCGCGATCGATTTTATCGTCGGCGACGCCCGGGCCATGCCCTTTCCAACCGGCAGCGCGTCATCGATCGCTTCCCTCAATCTGGTGGATAAGATTCCCAAACCGATGCGCCACCTTGAAGAGGTGAACCGGGTCGCCCGCGGGTCCGGCGGCCGATTTCTTTTTTCCGACCCGTTTTCCTGGTCCGAGAAAAACGCCCGGAAAGAAGACTGGCTGGGCGGAAAACCCGGCGAAACCGGCGCCGTCAGGGGCATCGATGCGGTATCCTCTCTGCTGAGTGAATTCGCGCCGCCCTGGAAGGTCGAGGAACAGGGCCGTATCTGGTGGAAAATCCGCACCCATGCCAATCATTACGAATTGATTCGAAGCTGCTATCTCACCGCCGAGCGATAGCTCGATCCCCGACATCCATTTCCGAAATTCAATTCGGCTTCCGGTCCAGAACTTTCCGGACGGTGACCGCCAGGTCGCGCATTCGGTAGGGCTTCGGGAGTGTGCCGGCGATCTCCGGACTGTCGCTTGAATCCAAGGCGGGCGGGCGATGATAGCCGCTCGACAGAATGATCGGTATTTCCGGCCGAATTCGAAGGATATCCCGGGACAGGGCTTCACCGCTGATTCCCGGCATGGTTAAATCGGTGATCACCAGATCGAAATCCGCCGGCGCCGATTGAAACAGGGCCAGGGCTTCTTTGGGGCTGATCCGGGTTTCCACACGATACCCCAGCTGTTCCAGCATCAGTTTTCCGACCTCCACGATGGCGCTTTCATCATCCACCAGCAGAACCCTTTCGGAGCCTTTCGGCAGGGCCGTTCCGGAAATTCCGTCAAAGACCTGTTCAGCCGCCGTTTCGGAAACCGGCAGCAGTATATGAAAGGCGGTTTCCGAGCCGGATTCCCCGTCCACCCACACGGCACCCTTCAGGCTTCGGACGATTCCCTGCACCACCGACAACCCCATGCCGCTGCCCTCGCCGGGCGGTTTGGTGGTGAAATAAGGATCGAAAATCCGGTCTCGAATTTCAGGCGGTATGCCGGGACCGGTATCCCGAACCGTGAGTTGAACATAATCGCCGGGCGTCACCCCGGGACGGGCGGCGGATACGGTCTCGTCGACGGTCATCGCCATCAGACGGATCTCCAGCACCCCCGGCTGATCTCCCATGGCATGGACCGCATTGGTGCAGAGATTCAAAACCACCTGCTGCATCTGGGACGGGTCCATGGACACGATATGCGGCCCCGGGGACAGGTGCTGACGAACCTCGATTCGGGACGGAATGGTGGCGCGCATCAGGGAGACGGTTTCCCGAACGATCGGTTCGACAGAGACCGGTTGTCGATCGTTTTCGGTTTTCCGGGCGATGCCGAGCAGTTGTTGGATCATCTCTTTGGCCCGAATCCCGGCCGAGACGATCTCCCGAAGGCGGTCTTGGGTCGGCGATTCTTCGGGGATCTCCCCCTCGGCCAGTTCCGCATTGCCCAAAATAATGCTCAGGATATTGTTGAAATCGTGTGCGATCCCGCCCGTCAGGGTGCCGATGGCCTCCATCTTCTGGGTCTGCCGAAGATGCTCCTCCATGTGGCGCCGCTCGGTGATGTTCTCGGCGATGTCCAGCACTCCGATCAGACGCCCATCGGGGTCGAACACCGGCTCCCCCTTGATGTCCCAGATCCGCCCGTCCGGCGAACGGACCACCGACCGCTCCGGGCGTTTAGACTGAAAGGAACGAATCACCGGACACCCATCGCACGGCTTCCCGGGATCGGCCCATACGGCGTGACATTTCAGGCCGGAAAGCGCCCCGGCCGAAAGCCCCTCCGATTCCGCCACCGCCTTGTTCACCCACAGCAGATTCAGGTCCGCATCCACGAAGACCAGGTTATGGGTAATCCCATCCAGAATCGCTTTCTGAAACGCCTCGCTCCGCCGCAGGGCCTTTTCGGCCCGTTTTCGCTTTTCCACCTCCCGTTCCAGAGTGATGAGCGTCTTCTGGTTGGTCTTTTCCACCTGCCGAAGGCGGGTGATATCCTCCATCACCACCACCGCACCGGTGACGGCGTCTGCCTCATGGATCGGCGAAATCGACACCTGCATGTGTTTGACCTCGCCGGTCCGGGTCTTGAGTTTGCCTTCGTGGTGAACGATGTGATCCTTCCGGGAAATCGCCTTGTCCACCGGGCAGAGTTTCTTGCACTCCCGTTTTTCATCTCCGAACACCTCGTAGCATTTTTTGCCCAGGGCGTCCGAGAGTGAAAAACCGGTCAATGCCTCGGCGGCCGGATTGATGTACTGAATGTTCATATCCAGGTCGCGAACATAGACCTCTTCTTTCATGTTCTCCAGAACGATCCGGTAGGTCCGGCTCAAGTCCATGGGTTTACCCATCTTGCTCCGTCAGCACCGCCCGAACGGGCGAGGCCTCGGCGCCTTTGATTTTCAGGGGAAAACAGTACAGTCGATATCGCCCCGGCGGCGCCTGTTGAAGATCGATGCCCTCCAGAATCAGGATGTCATTCTTGAGCAATGCATCATGGACCGGAAACTCGGTGCCGCCGTATTGTTCAATGGTGATGTAATCGATCCCGACCAGCCCCGCCTTCCGTTCGACCAGAAGTTCGGCGGCAGGCCCGGTCATGTAGACAAACTTCTCGGTGAAGGAAGCGCTTCGGACCAGCCCGTCCAGGGAATTCCGAGTCTTGAACAGAACCGCCTCACCGGGTGAAATAGTCATATCTTCCAATTCAGCGGGTTTGATCGACTCCGGATCATCCACCGCAATCACCTGCGCGGAGAGCATGAACCGCTCCAAGGGGTATGCGTCCAGGGTTTTCCCGTCCTTCAAAAAATGGGCGGGTGAATCGATATGGGTGCCCGAATGGGCGCTCATTTCAAGTCGCGACAGATCGCAGAAACCGCCGTCGGCCAGGGTGGCGATCAGGTTACGGGAAAAGGGGGTGTCGCCGGGGTAGTCCACCGATTCTTCACCGAGGCGGACGCTGATGTCGAATGTATTGGGTTGGTTCATTGTACTTATCTGAAAGCTCCGGCGATGGTTAAACTCAGGAGAATCAATTGAACTAACAATTGTGTTTTATTGCACAATAGTTTTATTTTGAAAAGAAGAATTTTGACCAATATTTGTCAGCGAAAATCAATCTACAGAACGATTCTAAATTATGCGGATTCCATTTCATCGGTTAGAGTTCCTCTCAACGGTCACGAAGAGAAAAGTAGGGATTGATCATTATTTCGGCCGGCCTAAATATTAGAGAAACACCCCCAATTTTCCCGGCCCGGGAAGCTCTCTGAGCGACAGCGAGTTCTTGCCGGGCCGGGAAAATAATCCTGTGGTGCCCCGAAACGGTGATCATGGCCGAAAAGCAGCGTCTGAATTTTCCATTTGCCTTTTCCCGCTATCCTCGGCTATGAAGAAAGTATCGAAACGCCAGTTCATTCTCATCAACTGCGCTTCATCAACGGGGAAATCTCTCCACCTGACCTCAAGAGACCCTTCCATCCGACCGGATCGCCTTTTCACGGTTTCCGACGCCGGTATTATCGGCGTTATCCATAAACGGCGTTTTTCACCTGGTTTTTTACCGAAGAAAGGAGGTCATCCATGACAACCCGGGATATGGCATTTTTTCGGTCTTTTCGGGAGATCTGCAAGGCGGTCAATTCCAGCCTGGATCTTCAGGAGGTGCTGCGGCTGATCGTGGAGAACGTCACCGCGATCATGAAGGTGAAGGCCTGCACCATCTTCCTCCTGGACATGAAAAACAAACAATTGGAGGTGGCGGCTACCCATGGATTGAGTGAGGCTTACCTTGAAAAGGGGCCTTTGTCAGCTCTAAAATCCATTATCGAAAACATCGAAGGCCGATCGGTGCTGATTCAGGATGCAGGTCGGGATTCCCGGATTCAGTATCCCAGGGAAGCCAAAGCTGAAGGGATCACGTCCATCTATTCGGTGCCGATTCCGGTGAAGAACCGAATCATCGGCGCACTGCGGATCTACACCGCCGAACCGCGCGATTTCTCAGACGAGGAGAGGGAATTCGTGGACGGGTTGGCCGAGATGAGCGGCATCGCCATCGAAAACGCCCGTCTTCACCATCACCTCAAATCGGATTACGAAACCCTGATCACCGATATGCACCAGTGGTTCGAATACGGGGCCGCGGCATCTCCCAGGAAAAGCCGGGTGATGGAACGGATTTCCTGAACCGGCTGAAAGGGCAGGGGGCGCATACCGGCCGCGATAACCCCGAGGGTGGCAATTCCCCTGAATCTCTGATAGTGACAATTTGAGACTGACTGTGGACCTGCTGCTGTTGCCGAGGGGGCGCAACGCCGCGCCCCTGAAACCCTTCAGATGGGAACCCTTCGATGCCGGACCCGAGAACCCGATCGCCCTTCTCCATTCGAAATGTTCGACTCTTCATCGCCTTTCGCATCTTTTTCAACGCCCGCTTCTACTACCCGGTATTCACGATTCTGTTTCTCGATTTCGGCCTTACCCTGGAGCAGTTCGCCCTTCTGAACGCGGCCTGGGCCGCTTCCATCGTTTTGCTGGAGGTGCCCTCCGGCGCCCTGGCCGACACCATGGGCCGCCGCAATCTGCTGGTGACCACCGGGGTGCTCATGGTGGCGGAGATGGCCCTGCTCTGTTTTGCACCCAAAGGCCGTCCCACCCTGCTGTTCGTCTTCTTTTTGATCAATCGAATTTTCAGCGGGGCTGCGGAAGCGGCGGCCAGCGGCGCCGACGAAGCCCTGGCGTATGATTCCCTGGCCCGGGAAGGGAATATCGAGGATTGGGATGCGGTGCTGGAGCGGCAGATGCGGTATCAGGCGGGGGCCTTCATCATCGCCATGAGCCTGGGGGCCGCGGTCTATGATCCGGCCCTCATGCAAACGGTGGCCGACGGGCTCGGTCTGGACCGCACCCTCACCCAGGCGGATACCCTACGGTTTCCGCTCTACCTCACCTTGGGCATGGCCCTGATGACCCTGGTCACCACCTGGCGGATGCGCGAGGTCCCGACTGAGGATGCCGATACCTGTCCGGAACCGGGCCGGTGCGTCGCCACTTTCCGGGAAGCCTTCCGGATTACTTTGACGGCCGGAAGATGGATCCTGCGCACCCCCTTCGCCTTGGTGCTGATTCTGGCCGGACTCCTTTTTGATCATATCATTCGCATGCTGCTCACCCTCAACAGCCAGTACTTTCGAATGATCACCCTGCCCGAGGCGACCTTCGGCCTCATCGGTTCCGGAATGGCGGTCCTGGGGCTGTTCATTCCCCGGCTTGCCAAGCTTCTGGCGGAGCGATTCACACCCCGGTTCAACTTCGGCCTTCTGGTTCTGCTGACCTTCGCCGGCCTCATGGGGATGACCTTTTTCTGGCCGATCTGGGGATTGGTCCCCATGCTGGTCCTCTACAGCGTGATGCTCCTGTCGACCTTTTTCCTGAGCCGTTATCTCAACCGCATCACCGATTCCAGACAGCGGGCCACCGTCCTCAGCTTCAAGGGGCTCTCGTACAACCTGGCCTACGGCATCATCGGGATTCTCTACTCGCTCCTGCTGACCGGACTGCGGTGGCGGGTCACGGATGTATATCCCGATCTCGCCGATCCGGCTCTGGAGAACCGGGTCTTTATGATCTCCATCGAGTGGTTTCCCTGGTATTTTCTGGTGACCGCCACCGTCCTGCTGATCTTCGCTTGGCGAAAACTCCGGTCCACTCAGGAATACAAGCAGGTCGGGTGAGGATCGGCCATCCTAACTGAAATACCAACCCCCGTTCACATTCACGGTCTGCCCGGTCATGTAGCCGTTTTTGGCCAGCATCACCGCCACCTCGGCCACCTCCTCCACCGAGCCGAACCGCCCCACCGGAATCTTGTCCGGGGAGGCCCCGAGATCTTTGGTGACCATATCGGTTTCGATCAGGGCCGGGGCAATGGTATTGGCGGTGATCCCTTCTTTGACCAGAAGGGAGGCATAAGAATGGGTCAGGCCCCAGGTAAAAAAAAGCCAAATGAATCACCCGGAGATCAATTCCTCACGCAAAGTATCCGGGTTCGCCGGGTCATGAACCATGGTATTGAAGGCGGCCATGATCTGGGGCCGGTCGCCGGTGTTTTGAATGGCGTGGGGCACCCCGGGCGGAAAGACGAACCGATACACGGTGTCGGCCTCTACGGTGACGTCGTAGAGTTCTCCCTTGAACCGGTACCGGACCAGGGCCGGTCCCATCACCGCCACGATTTCGGTACCCTGTCGATGGAAGTGGTTGCCCCGAATCGCTCCCGGTCGGGTGATCACGATATGGGCGTTTTTTTGGTGCGGCAGTTCATCCGCGGTGATCGGTTCAAATACGATGCCGCGATCATCGGCATTCAGAGAAAGGGGTTCGGTCGGGATCGGCATGGGACCTCCTGAAAGAATGGATTGGTGAAATAGGTTTCTGAAACAAATTCGTTCCGCCGAAAACTTGACGTCAAGCCAAACCGGTAAAATATTAAATTTTGAATGTTTTTTTAAGCCTTTAATGAGGCGACCACTCGCACTTGACCGGCCTTCGCTCATCGCAGCCTACACAAAGGAGTTGTGACATGCCAAGAGAAAAGATCGAGATTCCGGGCCAGATCGACCATCTCTCCATTCTCGATAAAGACGGAAATCTGGACAAAGATCTGGAACCGGCCCTCCCCGACGACTTTCTACTCAAACTCTACCGAACCATGGTCCTGGGCCGGGAGTTCGACGCCCGGCAGCTCAGTCTTCAGCGGCAGGGCCGAATCGGCACCTTCCCCCCCATCACCGGCCAGGAAGCCGCCCACCTGGGCCCGGCGGCGGTGCTGCGGGATTCGGACTGGCTGGTGCCCTCTTTTCGGGAGACGGTGGCCGAGTTGTGGCGGGGCCGCACCATCGAATCCATTCTTCTGGCCAACGCCGGGTACAATGAAGGGGCCGAGATGAAGCCGGATATGAACATGATGCCCATCTCGGTTCCGGTGGGCTCCCAGGTCATTCACGCGGTGGGCATCGGATGGGCCATGAAATACCGGGGGACAGACGATCTGGCCATGGTCTTTTTCGGAGACGGCGCCACCTCCGAAGGGGATTTTCACGAGGGCATCAATATGGCCGGGGTCTATGACGCCCCGGTGATTTTCGTCTGCCAGAACAACCACTGGGCCATCTCCATTCCCCGGTCCAAACAGACCCGGTCCAAAACCATCGCCCAAAAGGCGATCGCCTACGGCATCGCCGGCATTCAGGTGGACGGCAACGACATCCTGGCCACCTATGCCGCGGCCCGGGAGGCGGCCGAGCGGGCCCGGTCCGGCGGCGGCCCCACCCTGATCGAATGCGTCACCTACCGGCTCCGGATGCACACCACCGCGGATGATCCCAAGCGCTACCGCACCGACGAAGAGGTCCAGGGCTGGGAGAAGCAGGACCCGCTCCTCCGATACCAGAAATACCTCAAAGCAAAGGGGCTGCTGTCGGATGAAGAGATCGTTTCCATCAGCGATGCGATCAAGGCGGATATCGCCGACGCGGTCAAGCGCGCCGAAGAGCGGATCAAGGAGATCGGCGATCCCGGCGACGCCATGTCCATGTTCAATCATGCCTATGCGGAGATGCACCCCTATCTGCAGGAGCAGAAAGATCAGCTGGCGGCGGAACTTACGGAGACGGCAAAGGAGGGCGACAATGGCTAAGATGACCATGGTTCAGGCGATCAACCTGGCCCTGCGCCAGGAGATGGAAAAGGACGACCGGGTGATCGTGCTCGGCGAGGATGTGGGCAAAGACGGCGGGGTTTTCCGGGTGACCGATCAGCTCTTCGAGCAATTCGGAGAAAACCGGGTGGTCGACACCCCCCTGGCCGAGGCCGGCATCGTGGGGATGTCCATCGGGATGGCGGTCTACGGGCTTCGGCCGGTCTGCGAAATCCAGTTTTCGGGATTCGCCTACCAGAATTTTCATCAAATCGAAAACCATGCCTCCCGCCTGCGTTGGCGCACCCAGGGGGCATTGAGCGTGCCCATGGTGCTGCGGGCCCCCTACGGCGGCGGGGTGCGGGCACTGGAGCATCACTCCGAAAGCCGGGAGGCATTCTGGGCCCACATGCCCGGGCTCAAAATGGTGATTCCGTCGGGACCGCGAAACGCCCGGGCGCTTCTGGTGAGCGCCATTCGGGACCCCGACCCGGTCATCTTCTACGAACCCAAGGCCCTCTACCGGGCCTTTCGCGAGGAGGTGCCCGAGAAAGAAGAAACCATGCCGCTCGGCAAATCCCGGATCGCCCGGGATGGCGAAGACCTCACCCTGGTGGCCTACGGGGCCATGATGCGGCCGACCCTGGAAGCGGCCGAGCGGTTGTCCGAAGAAGACGGGCTCGAGGCCGAGGTGATCGATCTGCTCACCATCGCCCCCTTGGATGACGAACTGTTCGTCCAGTCGGCCAAGAAAACCGGTCACATCCTGGTGGTTCACGAGGCCCCACGGAGCTTCGGCCCGGGCGGGGAGATCATCGCCCGGCTGGTGGAAAAGGCCTTTTACTACCTGGAAGCCCCCATCCATCGGGTGACCGGATACGATGTCATCATTCCGCTCTTCAGCCGGGAGAAGCACTACATTCCCCATGCCGACCGGATCATTCGGGAGGCCCGAAAAATGATGGCGGCGGCCTGATATCACCCGTGTGCTGCACACTGGATGCAAGGTTCGGGACTTAAATTTTGGGTTTATTTTTCCCGCTGCGGTGTCGGCGGAAAATCGGAATAAGGAGGCGATATGGCGACCCGGTCATTCAAGCTGCCCGATCTGGGTGAGGGAATTCACGAAGGCGAAGTCATGGCGGTTCATGTGTCGGAAGGAGATTCGGTTCAGGAAGACGATCCCATTCTGGAGGTGGAAACCGACAAGGCGGCGGTGGATGTGCCCTCGCCTTATACCGGCACCGTCTCCGAGATCAAGGTGGCGGTGGGGGATGTGATTCATGTGGGCGACGTGGTCATGGTCTTTGAGGTGGCGGAAGCGGGCGCCGAACCCGAAGCCCCGGAAAAGACGGTCAAAAAGGCGGAAAAGGAGGCCCTGGGGCAAACGGAGGAACCCGCGGAAACCGTGCCCGAAAAGCCCCCCGCGAGTCCAAAGAAGGGACCGGTGCCGGCCTCGCCCGCCACCCGAAAGCTGGCCCGTGAAAAGGGGGTGGATCTTCATGCGGTCACCCCCACCGGCAAGGGCGGGGTGGTCACCCGGGAAGATGTGCTCTCGTTTGCCGAAAAGGGCGCTCCGGCAAAACCGGCGGAGAAAGCCGCGCCTGCCAAAGAACCGGCCACTCCGGAACCGACCCTGCGACCGGAAGGGGCCCAAAAGCGGCCCCTCACGGTGGAGCTGCCGCCCCTGCCCGATTTCACCAAATGGGGGCCGGTGGACCGAAAACCGGTCCGCTCCATTCGGCGGGCCACCGCCCGGCAGATGGCGCTGGCCTGGTCCCAGATCCCCCATGTCACCTCCCAGCATACAATCGACATCACCGATCTGGAGGCCTTTCGCCAGAAACGCAAGGACAAAACCGCGGAACAGGGCGGCCGGCTGACCCTGACGGTTTTCGCCATGAAAGCGGTGGTGGCCGCATTGAAGGCCTTTCCCGATTTCAACGCCAGCCTGGACGCCGACTCCGGAGAAATCATCCTGAAACGATATTACCACATCGGGGTGGCGTCGGACACCGAAGAGGGGCTCATCGTGCCGGTGATCCGAGATGTGGACCGAAAGAGCCTTACCGAACTGGCCGTGGAACTGGGGCAGGTGCTGGAAAAAACCCGGGAACGCAAAATCACCGTGGAAGACCTTCAGGGCGGCACCTTCACCATCACCAACATCGGCCCCCTGGGCGGCGGCCATTTCGCCCCCATCATCAACTACCCCCAGGTGGCCATCTTCGGCATGGGCAGCGCCCGGAAGCAGCCGGTGGTGCGGGATACCAAATCGGGCCGGTCCGACATCGTCACCCGACTGATGATGCCGGTGGTCCTCACTATCGATCATCGGGTTTTGGACGGGGCCGATGCGGCCCGGTTTCTCAACCAGGTCAAATCGGCCCTGGAAGATCCCGAGGAATTGATGATGACCATGGTGTGATGGACCATGGTGTAATGGACCATGGTGTAGCCGTTCGGGGCGAACCGTTCAAAAGAAAGGCATTCACATGGTAATGGGAGAACTGACACAGGAAGCGGATGTGGTGGTCGTCGGCGGCGGACCCGGCGGCTATGCGGCGGCCTTTCGGGCGGCCGATCTGGGCCTGGATGTGACCCTCATCGACACCGACAAACGGCCCGGCGGGGTCTGCCTCTTTCGGGGGTGCATCCCTTCCAAAACCTACCTGCACCTGTCGGAGGTGATGCACGACGCCGACCGGGCCCGGGACATGGGCATCACCTATGACAAACCGAAGATCGACCTCAAGGCGCTTCGAGCCTGGAAAGACCGGGTGGTGGACAAGCTTTCCGGCGGCCTGGCGGCCCTGTGCGAACAGCGCGGGGTGCAGTACATTCAGGGCCGGGCCGAATTCGTCGACTCCGACCGGCTGCGGCTGCGGGACGCGGAGGTGAGCGGCATCAAATTCAAGCAGGCGATCATCGCCACCGGCTCCCGGCCCATCCCCTTTCCCGGGGCTCAGATCAAAAAAGGCGGCCGGGTGATGAACTCCACCGGGGCGTTGGGATTGCCCGAGATCCCCGAATCGATGCTGGTTCTGGGCGGCGGCTATGTGGGGCTGGAGTTGGGGATGGTCTACGCCGCCCTGGGCACCCGGATTCAGGTGGTGGAAATGGCCGACCAGCTCCTGCCGGGGGTGGATGCGGACCTGGTCAAACCGCTGAAAAAGCGGTTGGACTCCGAATTCGAGGCGATTCATCTCAAAACCAAGGTCGGTCGAATGGAAGAAGGGGAGGGCGGCGTCCAGGTTTCTTTCGAGGGCGAGGCCGACCTCACCGAGCAGACCTTCGACCGGGTGCTTGTCGCCATCGGCCGCTCCCCCAACAGCCAAAACTTAGGGCTGGACCATACGAAGGTTGAAGTGGATGACCGGGGATTTATTCAGGTGGACGACCGGATGCGGACGGCGGATCCCCGGATCTTCGCCATCGGGGATGTGATCGGCGGCATGATGCTGGCCCACAAGGCCAGCCGGGAAGGAAAAATCGCCGCCGAGGTGATCGCGGGCGAAGCCTCGGCGTTTGATGCCGTGGCCATTCCGGCGGTGGTCTATACCGATCCTCAGATCGCCTGGTGCGGGCTCACCGAAACCGAGGCGGCACAGCAGCATCGGGAAGTGCGGGTACAGCGGTTCCCGTGGAAGTATTCGGGCCGGGCCGTCACCATGGGGGTGCCGGACGGCCTGACCAAGCTCCTCATCGATCCGGAATCGGAGCGGGTGCTGGGTATGGGCATCGTGGGTCGGCATGCGGAGGGATTGATATCCGAAGGGGTGCTGGCGGTGGAAATGGCGGCCCTGGCCGAGGATGTGGCCTACACCATCCATCCCCACCCGACCCTGTCGGAAACCGAGGCCGAGGCCGCGGAAATCTTCCTGGGAGGCGCCACCCATGTGCCGCCCAAGAAAAAATAGCCGACCCGGATTGGCTCAGGTACCGGTCGGCGGATCCGCCCCTTGGCGACCGGTGCCGAAATAATAGCCCAGCACAAACGCCAGCAGCGGGCCGAAGACCGTCGAAAAAAATTTGGCCATCCCCTCCAGCAGGGCGATAAAGGCATCGATGGCGGATTTGGGATCCTTGAACCCCTCGCTGTTGAACACCAGCAGCGCGAATATCGCCAGAATCAAAAAAATGGAGCCGGCAAAGGTGCTGATCAAACTGATCCCGATCCAGGCCGCGGTTCTTTCCTTGGGCCGGTATTCGACCTTCAGCCCCGTGGTGATCGGCTCCTGAATATCGATGGTGAAATCTTCGATTTCGGTCTGATTGTCGGGCGTCTCCGGCATTTATTTCACCCGATTATTCAACATATATAAGCCATTCAGTTCACTCTCTTCATCGGCCGTTTCAGCAACTATTTTTAATTGTCTA
>JBKHDE010000116.1:0-13747 GCA_046541495.1 Desulfococcaceae bacterium | reverse complement strand
GCTGGATATACCCGCAATTTGAATCAGGATGGGCAGGATGGGAATGGATGGTCAGGATGAGCCCGGGGATCGAGCGCGTGCCGACGGTCGTCGCTCAAAAGATTCGTCCATGCCAACCAAACCGGTTTTGTCACGGCGTCTTGCAGGGCTCAACGGCAGTTCGGCCCCTATATGCTGGACTTATCCGTACGCTCGGATTATAGTTGGATCAGCTATAAAAAAAGATATACGAATAGGCCGTTAAACAGAAAAGTCGAAACATAGGGCCTATCAAGAAGGATATGAGGTGAGTATATGGAGAAAAACATACTTCCGGAAATGGTTGATAATTTTAATTCACTTCCTGTCCATCTTCAGGAACATGTATTAAAATATATCAAACAGCTCAAAAACGATCTAAGCAATAAGAAGAATGCTACAAACCTTTCTCGTTTTGCCGGTTCAATACCACCGGATGACCTTGAAATTATGCGAGAAGCGATTGAAAAAGAATGCAGGCAGGTGGATATCGATGGATGGTAGTTATCTGCTAGATACGAATATCATTATCGGCCTGTTTGCGAATGACCTTCAGGCTATCCAGCTCATCGAAAAGGCCGATGAAGTATCAATCCCCATCATCTCCGTCGGGGAACTGTATTACGGGGCTAATAAATCATACAGAAAAAAGAACAATTTAGCACGAATAGAAGAATTTATATCCAGTGTGAGGGTTATTGAGTGCGGTTTGAGTACAGCTCATTGGTATGGATTGATTAAAGGAGTTTGGTTAGATAAAACCCCAGCCCCGGCCAGGCAAACACGGTTTCCGTCAGTACGGAGCCTTCCAGAAGACTGCCGTAGCTGAGGGCAATCACCGTCACCAGCGGCACCCAGACATTGCCCAGGGCGTGGACCCAGATGACCCGCCATTCGGCCACGCCTTTGACCCGGGCGGTAGTGATGTATTCCTGGTTGAGCTGCTCCAGCATGAAGCTGCGGGTCATTCGGCTGATGTAGGCGAGGCTGAAATAGCCGAGAATGGCGGCGGGTAGGATCAAGGTGTGAGAGCGCGTTTCTGAAGATGACGCCGGTTACCGGTTCCAGGATGCTTTCGTAGAAGCCGTCGAATTTTTCTTCCTCATTTTTTTTTTGCTTTTTTATGACCGTATTTTTTAGGACAATTAGATTGATTTTGTGAATATTTCAGGAGAAAAAAATGAAACATTATCCTTGATTATTTGAATATCGATACAGAATATTTCGATTTATAACCGGCGGGAAATTTCATGAACCGCATCATGTCCTGACCCAAAAAGCAACCTACCCGCGATGCGCCTGACATCGTCTGATAGAATTGCCTCCAACCGTTTTTTGATGGTTCGGGAGTAGTATTCCCTCTCCGTTTTGGTCAAGGGCTCGCCGTTGTATTTTTTCAACAAAACTTCTTTCTGTTTCGGAGAGAAGAGCCGACTTAAATTCAGATGCAACCGGAAAGCATCGTGTTGATCCTCACTTTCCAGACGACGAGATTCCAATTTTTTATGCAACGGTTTAACATATCGCTCGAATGAATGGGATAGCCGTCCGGTGGACAGAGAAAACCCGTTGCGCAGGTGAAGGCGATCGTCCTGAAGCGGCTTGTCGGTCCTCTTTTCTATTTCTCGAATGGCATTATCCAGTCCCGGAGGAGGATCGATGCCTTCCGAATCCATTAGATCCGCACTAACCGACAGGAGCTTCTCCATAGGCTCTTTAAAACCGGACCTATCGGCATTTTGCATTATCCTTCGGAAATCGATTTTTATACCTCTAAGTGCACAATTCGCCAATACCACCGGAAACCCCTCAATAAGCCGTGGATCATCGGAATCGGCTAGCTCAAGCAGCAGTTTCTCCACGCTTTCCGAGGAGATTGGGTCATCGGGAACGATCAGCGGATAGCCGAGTTGGCCTAAACCTTCTATAAGTTCAGATCGTTTCATTTCTCCGACTCCAGTTTATTCCGAACATGTTTGCTCAACAGCCCCTCTTCGACCAAACGCTCGGCGAAACGGTAGAAATTACCCGTCATTCGACTGGGGTTGAGATCGTACAATGCCGCCTCCTTGAAATGAAGAAACAGTTCGAGCGGATCGATGTCCTTGTGCTTGAAAGCAGCTACGCAAGCCGTACCGCCGCAGGCGATCAACCGAATCTTGAACCTCATCAGGCGATCCCAATTCCGGAGAGAACTCCTGAGGTGAGTTTTATCGATGCGATAGGGGACCAAGGATGTCATTATTAAAAAATAGAAAACACGGCCCAAAAGTCAAGAAAAATTTGTACTTTAAAATACAATTAATTGTACATATATTTACAATCCACTCCAAATCACCGCGCCCGCGGATCCAACAACCGATACACCGCATCCGACAGCAGATTGATCCCGATGAAAACGCTGCCCACCACCAGGGTCGCCCCCAAAACCGCATTCATATCGGCGCTCAACAGCGACTTGGTCAGATAGAACCCCAGCCCCGGCCAGGCAAAAACGGTTTCCGTCAGCACCGAACCTTCCAGAAGACTGCCGTAGCTCAGCGCAATCACCGTCACCAGCGGCACCCAGACATTGCCCAGGGCGTGGACCCAGATGACCCGCCATTCGGCCACGCCTTTGACCCGGGCGGTGGTGATGTACTCCTGGTTGAGCTGCTCCAGCATGAAGCTGCGGGTCATGCGGCTGATGTAGGCGAGGCTGAAATAGCCGAGGATGGCGGCCGGCAGGATGAGGTGGGACAGGGCATTCCTGAAAATATCCCACTCCCCGGCCAGAGCGCTGTCGATGAGAATCACCCCGGTGATCGGTTCCAGAATGCCCTCGTAGAAGACGTCCAGCCGTCCCGGCCCCGGCACCCAGCCGAGCTTGCCGTAAAAAAGCACCAGCCCCATCAACCCCAGCCAGAACACCGGCACCGAATACCCGAACAGCCCCACCACCCGAAAAACCCCGTCTGGCCACTTCCCCTGATGGACCGCGGCGGTCACCCCCATGGGCACGCCGAAAATCACCCCGATCAGGGTGGCCACGGTGGCCAGCTCCAGGGTCGCCGGAAAGACCCGCAGGATGTCCGCCGCCACCGGATTGGCCGTAAGCACCGATCTGCCTAGATCGCCTTCGAGGACCTGGGTGATGTAGATCCAGAACTGGTGATAGAGCGGCAGATGAAGCCCCAGCTCCCGCCGGACCTGTTCATAGACCGCCTCCGGGGCCCGATCCCCCACGGCGGACAGCACCGGATCGATGGGCACCACCCGCCCGATCAGAAAGGTGACGAAGAGCAGTCCCAGAAACGTGAGGGCGACCGAGACCAGGATTCCGAGGAGTTTCATCAGAACCCGGACGGTCCGGCCGCCCAGGAGGGTGTGCAACCGGTCGAACACTGGCGTGATTTACTTGGTCACAAACCGGTAGAAATTGCTGTCGAAAGAAGGACCGAGAATAAAATTGTCTACATTCTTCCGCTCCGCCGCCACCTCGATGTCCTGAAACATGATCACGAAGGGAGACCGCTCCTGGTGCTCCTTCTGGAGTTCCTGATACATTTGAGCGCGCTTGTCCGGGTTCCGCTCCATCACCGCCGCCCGGGTCTTTTTCGTCATCTCGGGAATATCCCAGGCATTTCGCCAGGCCAGAGGCTTGGCCGAGGCGTCGTCGGAATTGTCCGGGTTGCTGGCGAAGGTGTCGGCATTGGTGTGGGGGTCCTGGTAATCCGGTCCCCAGCGGCCGATGTAGACCTCGTGGTTCCGGGCCCGGTATTTGGTCAGGGCCTGCTTGCCGTCCATGGGCAGAATTTCGATTTTGACCCCACCCTTGGCGAAACTCGACTGAATGGCCTGGGCCATGTCGATGGTGGGGAAGTTGTTGCGGGTGTCCATGGAGACGGTCAGCCCGTCGGGATACCCGGCCTCGGCCAGCAGGGATTTGGCTTTTTCAGGGTCATAGGTGAAGGGTTGATCCAGCAAAGCGCCCAGGAAGCCCTTGGGCAGAAAGGCCTGGTGCACCACCATGGTGCCCTTGAGGATGGACTCGGCCATGGATTGGTAATCCACCAGGTACTTGAAGGCCTGGCGGACCTGGGGCTTGCTCAAGGCCGGGTGCTTCTGGTTGAGGCCGAGATAGAAAAGCCCGCCTTTGGGTGCGGAATGGATCTTGATATCCTGGTTGCCCTCCAGCCCTTGAATCTGGTCGGGACCGAGATTCCGGGCGATGTCGATGTCCCCCTTTTCCAGAAGCAGCCGCTGGGTCGCCGGTTCGGGGATATGGCGGATGATCACCCGTTTCATGGTGGGGGCGCCGTCCCAGTAGTCGGGGTTGGCATCCAGCATCAGAAGTTCGCTGGCCTTCCAGGTGTTCAGCGCAAACGGGCCCGACCCGGCATAGTTCGTCCGCAGCCAGGCGTGGCCGAGATCGCCCTCCTGCTCATGCTTCATCACCTCTTTTTTATCCACGACCGATCCCACGGTGGAGGTGAGACAGTAGAGGACGAAGGTCGGGGCGTAGGCCTGGTCGGTTTCAAATACCAGGGTGTGGTCGTCCACGGCCCGGATCTTGTCCCGCACGTTTTCGGGGGAGAACCCGAACTGGGTCAGAATGAAACCGGGCGATTTGTTGAGGATCACCGTCCGCTGAAGAGAAAAGGCCGCATCCTCGGCGGTGACCGGATTGCCCGAGGCGAATGTCATCCCCTTGCGGATCTTGAAGGTATAGGTTTTGCCATCCTCGCCGACGGTCCAGCTTTCGGCCGCCAGACCGTAGATATCCTCTACGTTGTCGACATCGTACCCGATCAGCCGGTCATAGGCATTGCCGGCATACTCGGCGCCGGAAAACTCGAAAATCTCGGCCGGGTCGAGGGTGATGATGTCGTCGAACTGCCAGGCCATTACCAGCATGTTTTCGGGAGTGGCGGCCGGGGCGGGGCCGGCGGAGAAAATCAGGGCCGCGGCGAGTAACACGGTAAGGCATCGGTTCATAATTCCTCCTTTGATTGGGGTGGGTGTGATTCCAGATCTTTATCGTAAATAACCCGGGTTTTTGCAAGATGATTTTGATCAAAGGGGTCCGTCCTTGAATCTTCACTGCTATTGATTTAAGGCAAGAGAGTAATTAGCTTCCGACCTGAGGACCACAGTCGAATCAAAACCCACCCCCTTCCTTGCCGGATGCACATTCCTTTTTTCCGGCTCCGAAATTCCTTTCTTTTTGCAAATTCCCGGAGGTGTGCTATGGAAGACATACATACGAACAGTCCCCGTACGGAACCCTTAAAACCCGACCAGGATACGCTGGACGCCCATCGACTGATGGTGATGTGGCTGTTCATCTCCACTATCACCCTCGGCCTGGGATTTCTAATACTCATGCTCTATTTCGATATGACCGGGGAAGGCGGCGTGACCATCATGGTCGCCGTGATAGTAGCGGGGGCCGGCGGCGGTTTCGTAAGCAGCCTGCGGCGTCTGTACAGCTTTCAAGACGTGTTCCCAAGGCACGGGTACGTGCGGTTGTTTCGAAAGATGAATTTTTATGTGATCGCTTACTCGCTGGTCCCGGCCGTGGTCGGTATGATCGGGGCCGTGATTGTTTATCTGCTGTTTGCGGCAGATCTCTTGAAAGGGGACCTGTTTCCGGAATTCCATTGCGCCCCGGAAAAGACCTGTGCCGACTTCCACGGATTCGTCTCCAACTGGAGCCCGTCCGGGCCGGCCGCCAATGCCAAGGCGATCGTCTGGGGGTTCATTTCCGGCTTCTCCGAGCGGTTCGTGCCGGACATTCTGAACCGTTTTGGGAGCCAACATACGGGAGGAAAGCAACAAAATTGAAGGTTGCCCACGAAAAACCCGGGTGTCGCCCAGGTGGGCCAGGATATCAGAAGTTCGGAAATATTCGAGGATTGTATTGTCGAAGATGGACAAACAGTGCACAATGTGATTTTCGATCATCCTATCGGGAGTGAAAACAGGGTAGAGATGCCGCTGGGGATCCGGTAAGGCGGGGCGAAATGGCCATGAAGGAAAATGTGTATAAAGACAGATCCTTGCTGAAAAGAATCTTCATCTGGATACTTCTTTTCGCCGGCCTTGCGGCATCGGGCGCCCAGGGTCTGGACATCATGCTGCCTCTGGTTTACGAGGGAGATATTGATGTTTCCAACTGGCTGATGAGCGAGAAGCTGGACGGGGTGAGAGGGTATTGGGACGGCGACCGGTTGCTGTCCAAAAACGGCGCACCGTTTGACCCTCCCCGCGCTTTTATCCGAAATTTTCCGGATTTCGAGCTCGAAGGGGAAATCTGGGGCGGTAGAAATACCTTCGAAAAAACCATCGGCGTCATCAAGACACAAGGGCCGCATGAGGGCTGGCTGGAATTGAAATTCGCCATTTTCGACGTCCCGACAGCGCCGGGCGGATTTGAAGACCGGCTGAGCAAAGCAGCCGATTGGTTTGCCGAGCATCCCTCCGAATTTGCTTTCGTCATCGAACACCGCCCCATAGAGAGTCAAACGCATTTATCCGAGGAGCTGAAAAGGATCGAAGCCCTTGAAGGCGAAGGGATCATCCTGAGAAGAAAAGAATCTCTCTATTCGCCGGGCAGGAGCGCAGACATCCTGAAAGTCAAGCGCTATTCGGATATGGAAGCGGTGGTGATCGCACACCTTCCGGGAAAGGGCAGAAACGCGGGCCGAATGGGATCGCTGCTGGTGGAACTACCGGAGTCTCGGATTCAATTCAAAATCGGCACCGGTTTTTCCGATGATATCCGTGAAAATCCGCCTCCTTTGGGATCGCTCATCACTTTCAAATATTACGGGTTTTACCAATCCGGCATTCCGAAATTTCCGTCTTTCCTGAAGATCAGGGAACCCTTTTAACGGATATCCAGGCATACAGAAGATGACCCACACTTCCGCTTCAAAACAAATGCTGGCCCTTGCAGGGTGGATCGGGTTGAGCTTTACCGCAGCCGCTATCGGCGGTCTCGCCTCGGCGAAAGCGGCCGGCTTTTACCAGGAACTCTCCCTTCCGGCATGGGCGCCGCCGTCCTGGGTGTTTGCCCCGGCATGGACCCTTCTTTACCTGCTCATGGGAATTGCGGCCTGGATCGTCTGGAAAGCCCGCGGCTGGCGCAATGCAGCGGGTGCTCTTTCCCTGTTTCTGGTTCAACTCGCCGCCAACGCGCTCTGGACCTGGCTGTTCTTTGCCTGGCGCCTTGGCGCAGCGGCATTCATTGAGATCATCGTGCTGTGGATACTGATCGTCTGCACCCTGATCGCTTTTTGGCGCGTACGCCCTCTTGCCGGCTATCTGCTTCTGCCGTATTTGCTCTGGGTGGGTTTCGCCGGCGCACTCACATATGCAATCTGGCAGCGCAATCCTCAAATACTGGGATAATCGAGAAAAAAACCGGTTTGCCCGGCCAGCTCCGCAAAGAGGGTGCAGGCCATCCGATTACCCGATCCAATCCGGTTTTTTCATTATTCGTAAAGACTTCTGAAGACTCCAAAAGTTCTACCAACGAGGACCTGAACATCCCTTCCGCATCACTTTCGAAAGATGCAGGTTTTCCACTGGAAAAATACGTATTTCCCCCTATTTATGTGTCGGCACCCATCCTACATGATTTACGCAAAGAAAGAAGAGCGAAAAGGAGATTACCAAATGATCAAAGAAGCGATGCTCTATGAAAAAGCAGAGGGAAAGGAAGACAACCGCGTCCATTGCTTTCTCTGCAATCATCAATGCAAGATATCCGACTCGAAATTCGGGGTCTGCCGGGTGCGGCAAAACCGCGACGGGATGCTCTATACCCATGTCTACGGCGAGACCATCGCCGCGAATATCGACCCCATCGAAAAAAAGCCGTTATACCATTTTCTGCCCGGCTCGAGTTCTTTTTCGATCGCCACCAAGGGATGCAATTTTCAATGCGGATTTTGCCAGAACTGGCAGATTTCACAGACCTCCAAGGACGGCAGCGATCTTGCCGGAAGACCGTTCTCCCCGGCGGATATCGTCAACCGGGCCAAGGGAGAAGACTGTCAAAGCATCGCCTATACCTACACCGAACCGACCATCTATTTCGAATACGCCTATGATACCGCGGAACTGGCCCACCGGTCAGGGGTTTACAACGTCTTCGTCACCAACGGATACATGACCGCAGAGGCGATCAAAACCATTCAACCCTACCTGGACGGCGCCAATGTGGACCTTAAATCTTTTCAGGACGATTTTTATCGAAAGACCTGCAACGGCAAACTCCAGCCGGTGCTGAACACCATCCGCCTGATGCGGGAGCTGGATATCTGGGTCGAAGTGACCACGTTGGTGGTGCCGGGGCAAAACGATGATCCGAAGGAATTGAAGGACATCGCCGAGTTCATCGCCGATGTGGACACCGATATTCCATGGCACATCAGCCGGTTTCATCCCGATTACAAGGTCAGGGACGGCGGCGCGACCCCGGTGCAAACCCTTCAGAAAGCCAAATCCTTGGGCCGGGAAGCGGGTCTGAAGTACATTTACGTCGGCAACGTCATGGGTGAAGATCGCGACACCGACTGCCCCGAATGCGGTGAAACCCTGATTCGGCGGGAATACTTCGCCCCGAGTCAGATTCGGGTGACCGATGATTCGAACTGCCCGAGCTGCGGCGAACACATCGCCGGGGTATTCAAATAGAAAATGCATCCGAAAATCAGGAAGGAGGCGATACCGTGAAACCGATACTAAAATGGCAGTATGACCAACTCATAAAGGAATTGTTGCTGCTTCAGGAGCACAGCGCCGACCCGAGCTGCCCTTGTGAAACCGAAAGCGAAATGTGCGTGCGAAAACATCTTTTCATCATCGAAGCCTATGCCCAGGAAACGATGACGATCGAAGAAAACGAGACTTACTCGGAAAAACTCGGCACTCTGGCCAAAGAAGCCAAAGAGCTTCGGAGCATCGAAGAAAAACGACTCGAGGGGGAAGCCGAGGAATTTCCGGTAAAACTCACCGACTGGACCCGGGACTGGCGCAAGACATTTGAGGCCTACACCCTGGAGGCATAGCGCCTTCTCGGTGTTTTTCCGAATCCGGAAAGGACATGACCGTGCCCGGATGGATCAATCTTGGACTTTCCCGGGAAAAACTTCGCGCCGCCCGCAACCGGTTCAGCCTGAAACAGGAACTGATGATGGCGGTGATGCCCACCCTCACCGTCATCTGCGTCTTTCTTCTGGTGGGCGCCTTCAGCCGGCAGCGCCTGCTGTTCGCATCCCTCTCCTCCAGCGCCTTTCTCATCTATGTCGACCCGGAACACGGCATGAACCGGGTCTTCACCCTCACCTTTTCCCAGATGCTGGCCGCCACCCTGGGCCTGTTTGCTTATCTGGCTTTCGGCCCGGGATACCTGTCCGGCGGGGTGGCCATGATCACCGCCATCACCCTGATGATCCTGTTCGACGTGGTTCATCCGCCGGCCGTCAGCACCTCTCTCAGCTTCGCCTTTCGCACCGGAGAGGTGGACAACTACACCCTTTTCGGCATGGCGGTCGCCATGATCGCCGTCCTGGTCATCCTTGAACAGGCGGCTCTGCGAATCATGTTTCGGGTTAAACGATAATTCTCAAGGAGGATTTCATTTCTAATCCTCCCGCTCGGAAAGCACCTCATTCACCCACCCCATGGCCGCGATCATGTTCGGAAACCCGGTGGTGGTCAATCCCAGCAGCACGGCGTGGACGATCTCCTCATGGGTCGCCCCGGCGTTCAGGGCTTTGCGCGTGGAAGACATGACCCCGCCCCGGGAGTTGGCCCCCAAGGCGATGCCCAATTTGATCATATCCTGATCTTTTTCCGACAGCGGACCGCCCTTGTCCCGACAGGCGGATGCCAATGCTTTGTAAGCATCCGTGATTTCCGGAAAATCCTTGGTGAAATCGGTGTACTTCTTGGGTAGATACATATCGCCTCCTGATCTTTATTCCGTAAACCCGTAGTGAAAAACTTCATATTCGGTTTTCCCGCCCAGCAACGCATCCACCTGGTCTTGAACCGCCTGCCGCTCTTTGCTGATCAGCCATTTCTCCCAATCCTCCGCCGACTGCCAGGTGCTGATGACCAGAAATACATCCGGTCTGTCGAGGCTCTTCAAGGTCTCTCCGGAGATGTACCCGGGCTGGTTGGTCGCCAGCGTTCTCAGCTTTCGAAACAACGGAATCATCTCTCTGGCTTTTTCTCTGGGAACTTTTCTTTTAATGAGGATCTTGACGGCCATTTTCGATCTCCTTTTTATTACGGTTCAAAGACATGAAGAGAACAGCCGGGAACCTGAAAGGCATTCATTTTCCCGAGGATTCTTCAGTGTATCGATTTTCAGCCGAAATTTCAAGGAAAGAAACCCGTTTTTGCACCGATAAAATGACCTCTGTCCATCTTGACAATCGATCCCGAGTGTTGCATCGTCATCCCCTCCATAACCAGCAAGAAGGAGCAACCGTGAAATCTTACGACCAGTTATTGACCGAGCATTACGGACAAACCGATCTGGAAACCCGCATCCTCTCCGCACTGGAAAAAGCGGGAAAGGACATCAACACTCTCACACGAGAGGACCTCTTCACCTTTGACGAGTTTCATATCGGGGGGCGATTGGAAACCCGAAAACTGGCCGAATGGGCCGATCTTACACCGGGCGCCCGCATCCTCGATCTGGGCAGCGGGATCGGGGGGCCGGCCCGGACACTGGCCGCTGAATTCGGGTGTGATGTGACCGGTCTGGATATTATCCAGGAATACTGCTTGGCGGCACAGTCCCTGACCCGTCGGGTCGGCCTGGCGGATCGCGTCCGATTTCAGCACGGCGATGTTGCGGAGATGCCCTTTGACCCGGAGACATTCGATGCGGTCTGGTCTCAGCACACCACCATGAACATTCAAGACAAACAGGCGCTTTTCAGGGAAATTTACCGTGTGCTGGTCCCCGGCGGCCGGTTCATTTTTCATGAGGTCTGTGCCGGGCTGAACCAGCCGATCCATTTTCCGGTACCCTGGGCCCATGAAGCCGCCCTCAATTTCCTTATTCCCCCCCGGGTATTACACCGATCCCTGACCGATCAGGGACTCACCGAGGAAAAATGGCGGGACATCACCGCCGATTCTCTGGCCTGGTATCAAAAAGCGGCGGCCAAAATGGCGACCCGTCAGACAAAGACCGCCAAGCCGCTGGGAATCAAACTGCTGATGGGCGACACCACGCCCGCGAAAGCCGCCAATGTGGTAAAAAATCTCGAAGAAGACCGAATCCGGGTCGTCCAGGGGGTCTTTCGCAAAAACGGTTAATCCGCTTCGCCGCGGGATTTAAAGAATGCCGCCAGCTTTTGGCGATAGGCATCCGAATGGTCCCACTTGGTAAAGAGGGTGACATGCTCACACCCGTCCACGGCCCAGAGGTATTTGGGATCATTGGCCTGTTCATAAAGTTGCTCGGCATGGTCAAAAGGGACGGCCGTATCCGAGGCGCAGTGAATGATGAGCAGGGGAACCGGTGCGATCCGGTCCACCAGGTCGATGGGACTGTAGGCATTGCTGAGCCCCAGATAGGTGACCGGCCGAATCGGCCAGGTAAGACAAGGTATTCGGCCGATGGCCTTCGGCGTTTTTTGCTTCATCATGTACCGGGCCTCGGCCCGAAAAGAGGTGAAGGTGGATTCGACCGCCAGGGCGCGAATTCCTGAGAAATCATTATGGGCCAAGGCCGCTATGGCGAAAACACCGCCGAGGCTTTGGGCATAGATGAACAGATTCGAAGAATCGATATCGGGGCTGGATTGAACGTATTCGATGGCGGCCACCGAATCCATGTACAGCCCGGATCGATCCACAGACCCCTCGGAGGCCCCATACCCCCGGTAGTCGAATGTGAAGACGTTGAATCCCATCCGCGGAAACCAATGGATGTGGTCCAGATAGTAGGTGCGGTTGGCGAAGTTGCCGTAAAAGTAGAGGACCGTTCCATAGGAAGTCCCGAGCGCCGGAATCAACCACCCGCGCAACCGGGTACCGTCTGCGCTTTGAAAGGTGACGGATTTATAATCCAGGCCGTAATCGCTCGGGGTATGATAGACCCGGTCATCGGGATAATAGAAACTGCTGTCGATACATCCGAATATCCATAGAAAAGCAAACAGCCACGCTGAATGAAGTGCACTTTTCGCCGGTCGTCCTATTCGTCTGTTTTCTTTTTCCAACGGGCCGCCGCTTTTCCGGCTTTGGAGGCGAACCGAACCACCCCCTGCTTCAGATGTGTACCGGTCTCGGAAAAATCGGTTTTGACCGTCAATCCGCCGGATTGGTGAAAGATTCGAAAAGAGACCAGATCGAGCACCGACTTATCGGATTGAAAAATCGGCGACCTCAGCTTTTGAACCGGTTCGAGCCCGGCCAGATTTGCGGTCACCGTGCGCTCATCCTTTGAAAACCGAACCAGATCATCGACTTTGGCCCGGGACACCGCAGTTTTGAGGATATCCCTGATCACCACATGGAGAATCGCCACCACGATCTTTCCGGCCAAATTCATTCCCGAAATTTTTTCACCGCCGATGCGGAAGACCGCTGTTTGCCGGTCGGGTCCGATCTCGATCTCCTGAATAAAGACATCCATGGACACGGCGGATCGAACTCTCATTTTTTTGACCTGAAGCCTCAATCGAATCCGATCCGCCTCGCAGAAGAGCGATTCCAGCGCAATGCCGCTCTCCTGCTCTTTCAGGGACTTGGCGATTTTTCGCTCCAATACCGGTTCCGGTATCAGAAGTTCGCCTTTGGTGACGAGATCCAAATTCAGATTGGAACGAATCACTTCCAGGTAAGGCGTCCCCTTTTCGGAAGCCTTCTCGGAGATTTTTTTGCCGGCCGTCAGTCCTTTCTGAAGGGCTTCTTTCCAGTTCATTCCGTATCCTCTTTTTCAGATGCCCGCATCGAATGAAGTTCAACCGGGTGTGCGAAACAGCGCGCCCCGGGAAGGGGCAAGGCGATATCCACTTTATCCGGCTTTTTTGCACAGGTGGGGGAAAAACCGTTTCGCGCATTCCGGACACACGGTCGGCGTAAATTCGACATAGGTGTACTCCTGTAAGAAATCCTCCCCTTCCAACCAGATGCCATCAGCGGCTCTGATCTTATCACAACTGGTGCAGGTCGGTAACGGATAAACACTGGTTTGCCTTTCTTCCATGGACCCTTCTCCTCTTTTTAGACGGTTCCAGCCAAAAAAAGTATTCGGGTCCACACCTATCGGATTATCTCATGATAAAGAATCGGGTAAAACAGGTAATCGACTTTTAAAATCACCCCATCGGGTTGGAAGGTATTTCCACCGGGGATACATCATCCGCCGCCCTGTTTGATGGGTGTCGTACCGTATTGCAATCGGTTTTAACGGCCGCCCCGCCCGAATCCGGGAATATACAGCTTCTGTTCCAGTTTATGCAGGCCATAGGAGGCCACCGTCACCAGGGCCAGGTAGTACAGCCCCACCACCAGGAAAACTTCGGTAAAGCGAAAGGTTCTGCTGGCGATCACCTTTCCTTCTCCGGTCAGCTCGATACAGGTGACGATGTAGGCCAGAGAGGAATACTTGATCAGGTAGACCAGTTCATTGCCGCAGCCGGGCAGGGCCCGCGCTCCAGGCGCCGCAACGCGCGCATGCCGGCCCAGGTGAGAATGAAATAGAGGA
>JBKHDE010000115.1:0-13851 GCA_046541495.1 Desulfococcaceae bacterium | reverse complement strand
GGAACGGAACACCCGAAACCATTCTCTCCGCTCGGATATTCAAGAGGCTGCCGAATGATTCACTCCCCCGAACCCGTTGCCGTGGTGGTCAACGACGATCTCACCCAGCTCACCGTGCTTTCCGGGCTGCTGCGTAAGTCAGGAATAACCCCGCTGACCTTTGAAAGCGCCGAAACCGCCCTCGGCGCGATGAACCCCGACCACCCGCCCGATATCATCATCACCGATCTTTACATGCCGGGCATCGACGGCTGGCAGTTCTGCCGGCTGCTGCGATCCCCCGAGTACAAGGCCTTCAACCGGTCGCCCCTGCTGGTCATCTCCGCCACCTTTTCCGATGTGGAAACCGCCCGCATCACCGCAGACCTGGGGGCCAACGCCTTCCTGCCTTCCCCGGTGGACGGCCGGCGGTTTCTCGACCAGGTCCGGTCCCTGATTCAGGGCGAAGATCCCCCGGACCGGCTTCGAGTGCTGATCGTCGAAGACAGCCGGACCCAGGCCGATATCCTGAAGCATAATTTCGAGGCCCACGGCTATCGCGCGGATATCGCCCGGACCGCCCTTCGGGCGCTCACCGCCTTCAATCAGGCCGCCTATGATGTGGCGGTACTCGATTATCATCTGCCGGACCGGGAAGGGGACGAACTCCTGGAAGCCTTTCGAAAACGGCGCTCCGATTGCGTCTGCTTCATGATCACCACCGATCCGCGCCCGGAACTGGCCCTGAAATGGATGAAAAGAGGGGCGTCCGCCTATCTGCGAAAACCCCTGGATCCGAAATACCTGATCGAACTGTGCGCCAAGGCCCGCCGGGAAAAGGCGCTTCTGCGGCTGGAGAACCTGCTGGAGACGCGCACCCGGGAGCTTCGGGAGAGCGAATACCGGTTTCGCTCCTTCGTGGAAAACGCCACCGACATGGTCTACTCCCTGTCCCCCGAGGGCGTGTTTACCTATATCTCCCCCAACTGGGTCGATTTCATGGGAGAAGCCGCCGAGGCCGCCATCGGCCGCCCCTTTTCGCCCTATGTCCACCCCGACGACGCGCCGGTCTGGCGCGCCTTTTTCAAAGGGGTAATTCAAACCGGTGAAAAACAGCGGGGGGTGGAGTATCGGGTCCGCTGCGGGGACGGCTCCATCAGATGGCATACCTCCAGCGGATCGCCCCTGCACGATCACAAAGGACGAGTGCTTGGGTTTGTCGGCATCGCCCAGGATGTGACCGAGCGCAAGAAAGCCGAAGCGAGGCTTCGGGAGAGCGAGAAATACTACCGGGATATGTTTGAAAAGAACCGCGCCGTCAAGCTGCTCATCGACCCATGCACCGGCCGCATCCTCGACGCCAATTCCGCCGCCTGCGAATTCTATGGGTACACCCATGAGGACATCACCGGGTTTCACATCTGGGACCTCAACCTGCTCGGCGAGAAGGAATCGAGACGACGCATGGCCCTGGCATTTACAGGCGAGAAGACCGACTTCGAATTCAAACACCGACTGGCCTCCGGCGAAATCCGAGACGTCCGGGTCTACAGCGGTCTGGTGGAGACCGGCGGAAAACGGCTGCTCCACTCGATCATTCTGGATATCACCGACCGAAAACGGGCCGAGGCCGAACGCGAGCGGCTGCTGATGGCCATTGAGCAGTCCGGCGAGGTGATCGTCATCACCGATGCCCGAGCCGCCATTCTCTACGCCAACCCGGCCTTTGAACGGACGACCGGCTATTCCCGGGAGGCGGCGGTCGGGCAAAATCCCCGCATCCTGCAAAGCGGGGTCCATGACGAGGACTTCTACAAAGACCTGTGGCGCACCCTTTCAGCCGGCGATACCTGGCACGGCCGGTTCGTGAATCGACGCAAAGACGGCGCCCACTATACCGAAGAAGCCACCATCTCTCCGGTCTGCGACGATTCCGGACGAATCGTCAATTACGTAGCGGTAAAAAGGGATATCTCGGAGCATCTGCGTCTGGATGCAGAAAAGGCCCGGCTGGAGGCCCAGTTCCACCAGGCCCAGAAGCTGGAATCGGTGGGCCGGCTGGCCGGCGGGGTGGCCCATGATCTGAATAACCTCCTGGCCCCGATTTTGGGATACGGTGAAATGCTCCTGGGCGAATTCAGCGACAACGACGACCGCAAAACGTCCCTGGAAAAGATGGTCCAGGCGGGCCTCAAGGCCCGGGACATCGTGCGCCAGCTTCTGGCTTTCAGCCGGAAACAACCCCTGGAATTCAAGCTGCTCGATCTGAACACCGTCCTGGCCCGGTTTGAAAAGCTGCTGCGCCGCACCATTCGGGAGGATGTGACCATCCGCTTGGTTCCGACCCGTCCCCTGCCGCTGATTCGGGGAGATGCCGGGCAGCTGGAGCAGGTGATCATGAATCTGGCGATCAACGCCCAGGATGCCATGCGCGAAGGCGGCACCCTGCGCCTGGAAACCGGGGTGACGGTTCTGGAGGAATCCGATGCGGCGGTCCTCGAGGGTGTGGAACCGGGAACCTGTGTTCTGCTGACCGTCAGCGACACCGGCAGCGGCATGGATCCGGCCACCCGGGAACGGCTGTTCGAACCCTTTTTCACCACCAAGGCCAAAGACAAGGGCACCGGACTGGGCCTGGCCACCGTGTACGGCATCGTCAAACAGCACGGCGGCCACATTCAGGTCGAGAGCGAACCCGGCCGGGGCGCCACCCTGACGGTCTATCTGCCCGCAGACCCGACATCCGACGAACTTCCGGAAGAGGCTTCGGTCCCGCCTTCCATTCACCACCGCGGAACCGAGACGATACTGCTGGTGGAAGACGAACCCGGCGTGAGAAACCTTACCCGGACCATGCTGAGCCGGCTGGGGTATACCGTACTAGCGGCCGAAAACGGCCGGGAAGCCCTGGCGGTTTTGGATCGGCATACCGAGCCGATCCACCTCCTGTTCACCGACGTGATCATGCCGGGGATGAACGGCAGAGACCTGTTCACCCGAACCGTCGAGCGGTTTCCGCAAATGAAGGTGCTCTACATGTCCGGCTACACCGATGATGTCATCGCCCACCACGGCATCATCGAGGCGGGTGTCCATTTTATCCAAAAACCCTTTTCGGTGGCGCACCTGGGCGCCAAGATCCGGGAAGTCCTGGACGAAGCACCGGCGATCTGAAAAAAGCAATCGCAGAGGATGGGTATCATGCGGATATTGATAGCGGAAGACGATTTCACCTCGCGAAGTATTTTAACCGCGATCCTGACCAAACAGGGCCATACGGTGGCGGCCACGGTGAACGGGGCCGAGGCATGGGAAGCCATGAAACAGCCCGATGCGCCCCGGCTGGCCATTTTAGACTGGATGATGCCGGAGATGGACGGCATCGAGGTGTGCCGCCGGATTCGGGCGATGAAAACGGATCAGCCCCCCTATCTGCTGATGCTGACCACCAAGGGGTTTAAGATCGACATCGTCGAAGGGTTGAAAGCGGGGGCGGATGATTACCTGTCCAAGCCTTACGATACGGCGGAGCTGCTCGCCCGAATCGAGGTGGGCCGCCGCATGCTGGAGATGCAGGCCCGATTGAACCAAAAAATCGGGGAGTTGCGGGAGGCACTGGACCATATTCGAACCCTTCAGGGGATTTTGCCCATCTGCTCTTTTTGTAAAAAAATCCGCGACGACCAGGGCTACTGGCGCCAGGTGGAGGTCTATGTTCGGGATCACTCGAATGCGGATTTCAGCCACGGGATCTGCCCGGACTGCATGAAGCAACACTACCCGGATTATGCGGACTCGGTAGCGGAAAAGGCCGGCGAAGCCCGGTCCGCGGAAAAACGGAACCGATCGTGAGGTGTCCCCATGAACCGGAAGATAACAGACGAAACGGGTAGCGGCGGTCCGGGGACCGAGGTCGAGATCCCGGACGAGTTCTATCAGGCAACGGATTCGCCCGCCTTTTACGTGGGCATCGGGGCCTCGGCGGGCGGGCTGGAGGCGATCGACGCCTTTTTCAGAAACCTGCCCGCCGACACCGGCCTGGCCTTTATCGTGATTCAGCACCTGTCGCCGGATTACAAAAGCCTCATGGTCGAACTGCTCTCGAAAAAAACGGCCATGCAGGTGCACCGGGCCGAAGAGGGGGTGCGGGTCAAGGCGAACCGAGTCTATCTGATTCCCCCCAAAAAAATCCTGACCATCGGGGAAGGCCGGCTGCAGCTGAAAGGGAAAAAAGCGGGTCCGGGCCTGCAATTGCCCATCGACATCTTTTTACGGTCGCTGGCCCGGGATCAGGGGGAGCGGGCCGTGGCCGTCATTCTTTCCGGCACCGGCAGCGACGGGGCCCGGGGGGTGCGCGCGGTCAAGGAACACGGCGGCATGGTCATGGTGCAGGCGGCCGACACCGCCCGTTTCGACGGCATGCCCAGGGCCGCCCTCTCCACCGGAGTGGCCGATTTCGTGCTCTCCCCCGAGGAGATGCCCGAGCGTCTGACCGGGTTTGCGGCGGATACCGAGGCGAACCGGGCAGCGGATTCTGAAAAAAGGCTTCAGGAGCCCGACCGCCTGGCCCGCATCCTCTCCGCCCTGAATCAGCAAACCGGAATCGACTTCAGCTTTTACGAACCGAACACCCTGGTTCATCGGGTCAGCCGACGGATGACCGTCAATCGGAGCCGGGACATCGAGGCGTATCTCCGTTTTCTGCAAAACGATTCGAATGAGATCGCGGTGCTCTATCGGGAACTCCTGATCGGGGTCACCAGCTTTTTCCGGGACCCGGCCGCCATGGGGCGCCTGCGGGACCGCCATCTGCCCGACCTTCTGAAGAAGCATGAAAGGCGGGAACTCCGGTTCTGGGTGGCCGGCTGCGCCACCGGCGAGGAGGCCTATACCTTGGCCATTCTCACCCGGGAGGCCATGGACGCCCTCGAGATTCGCCGGGAGGTGAAGATCTTCGCCACCGACCTGGATTCAGAGGCGGTGACGGAAGCCGGCGACGGGTGGTATCCCGAAAGCATCGCGGCCGATCTGACGCCGGAGCTTCTGGGCCGGTATTTCACCCGAAAGGCCGATCACTACCGCATCGCCCGCCGGATTCGGGACATGGTGGTCTTCGCCCGGCACAACCTGATCACCGATCCGCCCTTCACCCCTATCGACCTGATCAGCTGCCGAAACCTGTTGACCTGTCTGCGGCCGACCATTCGGCGAAACGTATTGCAAAAATTCCGGTTTTCCCTTCATCCTCACGGCATCCTGTTTCTGGGGGCCGGGGAGTCGACGGCCGAGATGGCGGACCGCTTCGAGGTCCTGGACCGGCCCCACCGAATCTACCGGGCCGCGGGCGAAGCCCGGCCCCCGGCCGGGGATGAAATCCCTTCCGCCGATCCCGGGCCGCGGGCGCCGTATCGGCCCATTCCCGTCCGGTCCCTTCGGGATTCCCGATCGGGCAGCCAAGACACCGAATTGACGGACCGATACATGAACCTGCTGAGCCGACATTTCATCCCTCTTTCCGTGATCGTGAATCCCCGAATGGAAATCCTCCATATCCACGGCGACAGCGAAGGGTTCCTGAAGATGCCCTCAGGCCCCGTGGTCAACGACCTCACCAAAATGGCCGCCCCCGATTTAGCGATTCCGCTGTCGACCGGCATTCAGAAAGTCTTTCGCACCGGCGAAGGGGTCACCCACAACAGAATCAAACTGCGCCGGGAAGACGGGATTCGCCGGATTCACCTGCAGATACTGCCCCTGCCGGACCGGAAAGGCCAGCCCCCCCTGGCCGCGGTGTTTTTACAGGAGGTCGAGTCCGAGGTCGTCGAGCAAAACCCCGCAGACGATCTCGATATGGACCTGGGGGAGGAGGCCCGCCGGCGCATTCAGGACCTGGAGGCGGAACTTCAGTACGCCAACGAAAACCTTCAGGCCACGGTGGAGGAGCTGGAAACGGCCAATGAAGAACTCCAGGCCGCCAACGAGGAGTTGCTGGCCAGCAATGAGGAGCTGCAATCGACCAACGAGGAGCTCCAGTCCACCAATGAAGAACTGCATACGGTCAATACGATGTACCAGAACAAGATCGGCGAATTGACCGAGCTGAACAATGATGTCGAAAACCTGCTCACCCATTCCCTGATCGGAAAACTCCTGCTGGATGAAGACCTCAAGATCCGCAAATTTTCCCCCGAGGTGGCCAAGATTTTTCGAATTATCGACAAGGATATCGGCCGGCCACTTCGCCACCTGACCCATCGGCTGGTGGATGTCGACCCGGTGGAGACGATTCGTCAGGCCGAAACCCGAAAGAAACCCCTCGAAATCGAGGTGCGGACTCAGGCGGGGCGCTGGTACCTGATGCGGGTGCTGCCCTATCAGATCGGTCCCGAGGCGTTTTCCGGGGTGGTGGTGACCTTCATCGATATCACCGAATTGAAGCACACCCAGGAAATTCTGGAGCAGAGCCGCCGTATATCCGACGACATCATCCGCCACATGCCGGCCGGTATGTTTCAGTACCTGCTGACCGAATCCGGAGACCTGGTTCTGGAAAGCGGCAATCCCGAGGCCGAGCGAATCACCGGCCTTTCGGCGGAGGACTGGGTGGGCCGCTCCTTCCGGGAGATCTGGCCCAATGCGGATAGAGACGGCCTTTTCCACCGGTTTGTGGAGGTGATGAACACCGGCGAGACCTGTTACGCGAAACAAGTCGAATACCGGGATGAACGGCTGGGGGGCGTTTTTCGGGTGCAGGCCTTTCGGCTGCCCGGGGACCGACTGGCGGTCACCTTCGACGACATCACCGAGCGCAAACGGGCCGAGGATGCCCTGAAAAAGGCCGAAAAGGAGGCCAATGCCGCCAACCAGGCCAAATCCGAATTTCTGGCCAACATGAGCCATGAAATCCGCACGCCCCTAAACGGGGTGATCGGCTACACCGACCTGCTCATCCACACCCCGCTTTCGGCCGAACAGCAGGAGTACGTGCGGCATGCCAAGGCCTCGGCCCACTCCCTGCTGGGCATCATCAGCGACATCCTCGATTTTTCCAAAATCGAGGCGGGCAAACTGGACCTGGAGGTGCTCGATTTCGATCTGCACGCCCTTCTGGAGGATTTCACCGCCCTGATGGTCCTGCGGGCCGAAAACAAGGGGCTGGCGTTCACCTGCCAAGCCGATCCGGAGGTGCCGGCCCGGCTTCGGGGGGATCCCGGGCGACTGCGTCAGGTGATGATCAATCTGACCGACAATGCCATAAAGTTTACCAAAACCGGTGAGGTGTCGGTGCGGGCAGCGCTGGTTTCAGAAAACGATCAGGAGATCACCGCCCGTTTTTCAGTGCGCGACACCGGCATCGGCATTCCCGAAGACAAGCAGGCCGGCATCTTCGAGCACTTCAGCCAGGTGGACGCCTCCACCACCCGCCATTACGGGGGCACCGGTCTGGGGCTGACCATTTCCCGACAACTGGCCGCCATGATGGGCGGCGACATCGGCCTCAAGAGCGAACCGGACCGGGGATCCGAATTTTGGTTCACGGCCCGGTTCTTCAAACAGCCCCCCCGGGAACACGACACCCTTCCCGAATCGGATATTCAGGACGCCCGAATTCTGGTGGTGGACGACACCCCCGCCAATCGGGAGGTCCTGACGGCCCTGCTCGATTCCTGGGGCGCCCGAACGGAGCAGGCCGCCGACGGCGCCGCAGCCCTGACCGCCTTGTCCCGAGCCGTCGAAGCGGCGGACCCCTTTCGGGCGGTTATCCTGGACATGCAGATGCCGGATACCGACGGCGAAACCCTGGGCAGGGCCATCAAGGCGGACCCGGCGATTCGGGACATTCCCCTGGTGATGGCGACCTCCCGGGGGCAGCGGGGGGATGCGGCCCGGCTCAAGGAGATCGGGTTTGCCGGCTATCTGACCAAACCGGTGAGCCGGTCGGACCTGAGCGACTGTCTCCAGCTCATCCTTGCCGGTGATACCGACCCGGATTCGCCCCACCCCCTGGTGACCCGCCATTCGGTTCGGGAGATGCGCCGGGACCGGACCCGCATCCTGCTGGCCGAAGACAACCCCACCAACCGGGATGTGACCGTGGCCATCCTGAACAAAATGGGCTTACATGCCGATGTGGCGGTCAACGGCGCCGAAGCCCTCAAGGCCCTGACGCGCATCCCCTATTCGGCGGTCCTGATGGACGTACAGATGCCTGAAATGGACGGGTTGACCGCCACCCGGACCATCCGTGATCCGGCCTCCTCGGTCCTCGATCATGCGGTCCCCATTATCGCCATGACCGCCCACGCCACCAAGCAGGATCGGCAAAACTGTCTGGATGCGGGCATGAACGACTACCTATCCAAACCGGTCACGGCCGAATCTCTGGCCAAGGTATTGGGCGAATGGATCGAACCTCGCCCCGAATCCGCCCCGCATTCCTCCGTCGAAAGACATCAAGGGAGCTGTCCCCCTTCCGGTTCGGGACTTCGGACCCCGATTTTTAACAAGACGCTGCTGATCGATCGGCTTCTGGGCGATGAGCCGCTGGCCCGGCGGATCATTCGGGGATTTCTGGACGACATCCCGGCTCAACTCGAGGCCGTGGCCCATTCCCTGGAATCCGGAGACGGCCCCGCGGCCGAGCGCCGGGTTCACGCGGTTCGAGGGGCGGCCGGCAATGTGGGGGCAGAGGCGATGCGCCGGGCCGCCCTGGATGTGGAGCAAGCCGCGGAAAGTAGGGACCTGAAATCCGCCGAAGCCGGATTGACGGAATTGAAGGCCCGGTTCGTTTTGTTGAAAGAACAGATGGAAAAATGGTTGGCAGAAGAGGACCGGTGATATAGAAGGACCTGAGCCGGGTCGAGTGAAACGGCTGTTTTCGCCGGTCCACGGCGATTCATAAAAAAGCCCCGAAGAGCGCTGTGTCTCTTCGAGGCTGATCTATCCTTCACGTCTCATTACAGGAGTCAGAGGGTCAGGATTCCGGCTCCTTCAATTCGGCCATGCGGGCTTCCACCGCTTCCAGTTCCGCCCGAAGCCGTTTGGAATGCTCCTCCAAAGCCTCGGCCTCCGCTTCCGGCGCCATGGCCCGGGGATAGGCCGCGTATCCGGCGGACGGATCATTATAATCGGCGTCATCGGCTCGACCACCGAAGCCCCGGCCGAACCCTCTGCCAAATCCCCGACCGAATCCTCTGCCCGGTCCGAAACCGCGTCCGAAACCGGCGCCTTGGGCCATGCCACGACCGCACGGCCCCATGCCTCTGCCGCTCATGGGTCCCTGACTCCGGGGACCGGTTCTGTCAAATCCCGGCATATGAATGCCTCCTTTCCTGTTACTCAGGGTTTCTGTTTCCGCGGCGGCCGCTGTTTCGGCCCTGACCGCGATTTTCATCATTTCCCCGGCCGGTTCCTTTTCCGAAGCCTCGGCCGGCGCCTTGCCCCTGGCCGCGGCCCCGCTCGGAATGGCCGCCGACGCTGTTTCCGCATTGCCCCCGGCCTCTTCCGGTTTTCGGTCCCCGGCCTTCGGGTCCGGTTCTATCCTGTCCCGGCATGATCATGCCTCCTTTCCGTTTATGGGCTTCCGCCTCGGCCGCCGCGAAACCGGCGCCGCCGGCGTCTGCCCATGGTGTAATGCCCGCCGCCGATGTTGAGGGTTTTCCCGGTGACCACCGCCTCGGCCAGAATCGACCGGGCCCGGCCCAGAATTCGACCGTAGGTCTGCCGGGACACCTCCATCATCTCCGCTGCCCGCTCCTGATCCAGCCCTTCGAAATCACTCAGGCGAATCGCCTCCAGTTCTTCCACGGAAAGGGAAATTTCTCCGTTGGACGGCGTATCCTGAGGCCCGTAAGCTGAAATCAGGGGCGGTGCGGTCACACATCGCGGTTTTTTGGGTCTGGGCATAAGAAATTCCTTGTTTTAGTCGTTTGACTAAAATATAGCGCTTGATCATAGAGACGTCAAGGTGTTTTATGGTCAAATGACAAAAATAATTATTTTAACGTCCGTGTCGATTTTCCTTGACACTATCAAGAGAACACCTAAAATGTCCGGGTATAAACCCGGTAATAAGGAGATCAAATGGCACAGCTTACTGAAAAACGACGGACGGCTTTCGCACCGAATCACGCCGGTTTCATTCCCGAGACGACCGGGGATGCCGAAACCGAGGAATTGGTTCTCACGGCGGAGGAATGGGAATCGATTCGGCTCGCGGATCTGAAAGGCTTCTCTTACCAGGAAGCGGGCAAACGCATGAAGATGTCCCGGGCCGTGTTCGGACAGATCGTTCGCCGGGCCCGACGAACGATAGCGGATGCCCTGATCCACGGCAAAGCCTTGCGCGTGGAGGCGAAAGCCGGCCGTTAACTCATGAAACGACCGCCTGTAACCAGCGGCGGTTTAAAAACATCAACCCGATCAACAGGAGCAAACTCCCATGGAAGAGCATTGCAAAGAAGGGGCCTGCGGAAGCCACGCAGGCCCATCGCCCCACCAACAGCAACAGGCGGAGCAGGACCGGGCGGTCACCGCCTCCCTGAAGCGGATCCGCCACAAATTTCTGGTCATGAGCGGCAAAGGGGGCGTGGGCAAGACCAGCGTCTCCGTCAACCTGGCCATGGCCCTGGCAGCCAGGGGCCACAAGGTCGGCCTTATGGATGTGGACATTCACGGACCGGACGTGCCCCGAATGCTGGGGCTCACCGGCATGTTGGAGATGAACGACAGCAGAAAAATGATTCCCGTTTCTTATTCAAAAACCCTTTCTGCGGTATCCATCGAATCGCTCATGACCGGCAAGGATGACGCCATCATCTGGCGGGGGCCCATGAAGCATTCGGTGATCCGGCAGTTCATCGCCGACGTCGACTGGGGAGAACTCGACTACCTGATCATCGATTCCCCGCCGGGCACCGGCGACGAACCACTCTCGGTGGCCCAGGTGATTCCGGACGCCCACGCCATCATCGTCACCACCCCCCAGGAGGTGGCCCTGGCGGATGTGAGAAAATCAATCAATTTCTGCAAAACCGTCAACATGGACATCCTCGGGGTCATCGAAAACATGAGCGGGTATGAGTGTCCCCACTGCGGAAAACCGGTGGACATCTTCGGCACCGGCGGCGGCGAGCGCACCGCCGAGCTGATGGGGCTGGAATTTCTGGGTCGAATTCCCTTGGACCCCCGCCTGGTGGCGGCCGGCGACACCGGCGTCGCCTATCGGGAGCAACACGCCGACTCCCCGGTGACCCGGGCCTTTGAAACGGTGGCCGAGCGGATGACCCGGGTGGTGGAAAAAACCGAACCCGAATCCCCGGTCACCCCGGTCAAAAAAGAAGGGCGCATGCTGTTCGCCATCCCCATGGCCGACGGTCGGCTGACCGGACATTTCGGCCACTGCAAGGAATTCGCCCTGGTGACGGCGGAAAACGGCCAAATTCTGAACACCGAGCGGGTGGAACCGCCCCCCCACGAACCCGGCGTCCTTCCCAAATGGCTCGGCGACAAAGGCGTCGACGTGGTCATCGCCGGCGGCATGGGGGCGCGGGCCGTGGGCCTTTTCGAAGAACGCGGCATTCAGGTGGTGACCGGCGCCCCCTCCGAAGTTCCGGAGAAGCTGGTAAAGGATTATGTAGAAGGGTGTTTGGTGACCGGGGGGAATGTGTGTGATCATTAGCCTCGATTAAAATGGATCCTGGAATAGGGGCTCGACGGCTGAGCCCCTATTCGGGACCAGCATTTGCAATGTGGCAAACACCTTTTTTTCCGCAATGCACCTCAAGCAAACAGCCGTTCAACAAGACCGCCTCTTCCACACTCCTGGAAAAGTCCTGGAATTTTGATTCCGTTCTAAAAAAAGCTTGTATAATCATCAACTCCTGCCGTAGATTCCCCGAACGATAAAAGCGGGTGCATTGCGCCATTAAACGGGTATAATCACCGCATGAACCTATTTTTAAGTCGCAGATAGTTAGCGCGACCGTAACGAAATGAATACGGAGGCACGGAATGACGGACGGAATGAAAACCGAATTGAATCTGGATGACATCGACCGCGGCACCCTGTTTCATCCATCCACCCACATGAGGGATCATGCCAGCGGAAAAATGGGCACCCCGCGGATTATCGAAACCGGCAAAGGCATTCGGATTCGCGACCAGAAGGGTGAAGAACTGATCGACGGGTTCGCCGGTCTCTATTGTGTGAATGTCGGCTACGGCCGAATGGAAATCGCGGACGCCATCTATGAGCAGGCCAAGAAGCTGGCCTATTACCACACCTATGTGGGCCATTCCAATGAACCGGTGATCCGGCTCTCCCACAAAATCATGGAGATGGCCCCCGAGTCCATGAGCAAGGTGTTCTACGGCCTTTCCGGATCGGATGCCAATGAAACCCAGATTAAACTGGTCTGGTATTACCACCATGTGCTCGGCAAACCGCAGAAGCGCAAGATCATCTCCCGGCTTCGCGGCTATCACGGCTCCGGCATCATGACCGGAAGCATGACCGGGCTGCCGATTTTTCAGAATTACTTCAACCTGCCGGTGGAGGATGTCAAGCACACGGTCACGCCCCATTTTTACCGGGAAGCCGAACCCGGCATGACCGAACGCCAATTTTCCAAATGGTGCGCGGAAGAACTGGAGAAGATGATCCTTGCCGAAGACCCGGATACGGTGGCCGCCTTCATCGGGGAACCGGTGATGGGCACCGGCGGCATCATTCCGCCGCCGGAAGGCTACTGGGAGGAGATCCAGCCGGTCCTCAAAAAATATGACATCCTACTGATTGTCGATGAGGTCATCACCGGGTTCGGCCGCCTGGGCAGGAATTTCGGGTCCGATCTATACCACATTCGACCGGATCTGATGACCGTTGCCAAAGGTCTCACCAGCGCCTACCTGCCCCTTTCGGGGGTAATCGTCAGCGATCAGATCTGGTCGACTCTGGAGGACGGCAGCGAAAAATTCGGCCCCATCGGCCACGGTTGGACCTATTCGGGCCATGCCCTGTCGGCCGCGGCTGCGCTGGCCAATCTTGAAATTATCGAAAAAGAAAACCTCACTGAGAACGCGGAAAGGGTCGGCGGCTATTTCCTGAAACGGCTTCACGAGGCATTCGATGATCACCCGCTGGTAGGCGAAGTGCGGGGAAAAGGGCTGCTGGCCGGTCTGGAATTCGTCTCCGACAAGTCGACCCGGACCCGGTTCGATGAAACACTGAAAGTCGGCTACCGGGTCTCCACCCAATGCCTTCAAAACGGCCTGATCGCCCGGGCCATGCCTCACGGGGATATTTTGGGCTTTGCGCCGCCCCTCATCCTTACGCAGGCGGATGCCGACCGGATCGTTGAGATCACCAAGACATCGGTCGATGCGGCGGCGGAAGGGCTCAGGAAAGAGGGTGCCTGGAAGGGTTGAGGAGGCGCCTTATTCCAATTCGCACCGGGAGATAATAGAAAAACCCTTGAAAACCCCATACGACCAGACAACCCATAAAATCATCGGCTGCGCCATGGCCGTCCACAACACCATGGGCAACGGTTTCCAGGAGGTCATCTATCAACGGTGTCTTGCCATTGAAATGCACAAACAGGGCCTTCAGTTCCTCAGAGAACAAGAAATGCCCATCTACTACGACGGCCAGGAAGTCGGCTCACGCCGTGTTGATTTCCTGGTCGAAAACTGCATCCTCGTGGAACTTAAAGCCCTGCTAAAAATCGAAGACGTCCACCTCGCTCAAGGCATCAACTACCTCGAAGCCTTCTCTCTCGACGCCGGTCTGCTCATCAACTTCGGGGGAACACGACTTGAATTTAAGCGATTATTTCGAAAACGTCGCCCCGCACCAGAACCAGGATACCC
>JBKHDE010000114.1:0-13974 GCA_046541495.1 Desulfococcaceae bacterium | reverse complement strand
ACCTTCAGAGCCAGTGCCGAAATCGTAAACGGTTTCTGGATGAAGCCGTTGCAGCCTCGTTCCATAATCGCCGCAGCCTGGCCGTTGATGGAATAGCCGCTCGACAGGATCACCGGCAGCGTGGGCCGCACCCGGCGGATTCGGTCGAAGGTTTCACCGCCGTCCATGCCCGGCATGATGAGATCGAGAATCACCAGATCGATATCGCCCCTTTTTTCCGATACGCACGCAACCGCCGCCGCCCCGCTGTTCGCGGTGACGACTCGGTAGCCCAGCCGTTCCAGCATGGCCTCGCCTACCTCGAGGATCATCGCCTCGTCGTCGACCAGAAGAATGGTTTCCTTTCCACCGACCGGTTCCTCTCGGGTCGGCATTTCAGGTAACGCTTCGCGCTGGCTGATCGGCAGGTAGATGCAAAAGGTGCTCCCATGGCCCACCTCGCTGTACACCGTCATCATGCCGCCGTGATTTTTGATGATCCCGTAGGCGGAGGCCAGCCCCAGCCCGGTTCCGCGGCCTTTGTCCTTGGTCGTGAAAAAGGGGTCGAAGACCTTCTGACGAACCGCCTCGGTCATGCCGATACCGGTGTCGGTCAGCGAAATTTTCACATAACGGCCCGGCGGAATCTCGTGACCCTTGCAAGTCTCCGGGTCCAGATCGACTTTTTCGGTCTGAAGGGTAAGTTCGCCCCCTTCGGGCATGGCCTGCCAGGCATTGATATAGATGTTCAGCAGCACCTGCTCGATCTGCCGTTTATCGGCTTCGACCACCAGGGGTTCCGAAGACGGTTGAATCCGAATCCGGATCTCCTTTCGGGTGCGGCCGAACATGGCGGCGCTGGATTCCACCAGGGCATGGATATCGAAGGGCTTGACTTCGTATTTGCCGCCGCGGACAAATCCGAGCAGCTGTTTGGTCAGATTGGCGGCGCTTTGGATGTATTCCTGGATGGCGGCGGTGTGCTCCGCGTGGGGATGCGCCGGGTCCAGGTCTACCGCGATCAGAGAGGTGCGCCCCTGAATGCCCATCAGCAGGTTATTGAAATCATGGGCGATGCCGCCGGCCAGGGTACCGACCGCCTCCATTTTCTGGGCGCGTCGAAGGGCGTCTTCCATCTTCTTGTAATCGGTGATATCCAATGCGATCTGGAGACGGACAATCCGCCCGTCGATCCATTCGATGGCGCGGTCGTAATTGATATACCATCTGCCGTAGACCGGGTTATGCCCTTGCCACACAACCACGCCGGTTGGCTTCCCTTCCGAGTCCACCAGGCGGTCATTCGAGCACTCCGGGCAGGGGCCCGATCCCTTCCGGAAAACCTCCCAGCAGATCTTTCCGGTCAAATCGCGGCCGTAAATCTCGATCATGTGCCTGTTGGTCAAAAGAATCTCATGGGTCTTCATGTCGGCCACGTAGATCAGGGCGTCCATGCTGTTGAGGACCGTGATGAAGCGCTGGTGGGATATTCGAAGGGCTTCTTCACTGTGCACCCGATCGGTGATATCGGTATAGACCGCGACCACCCCTTTCAAGACGCCTTCGATCATGATGGGTGAGCCGGCCGCGATGACGTGGATGGGGGCGCCGTCCTTTCGGTATCGGATCGTTTCGAAGGCCTCCAGACGACGTCCGTCCATGACCTGGGCGGTTTTGGAACTCGCTTCCTCAAACTGCTCGTGCTTTGCCACCAAATCGTCGAGGGGAGCGCCGATGGCCTCTTCAGGGGTGTATCCGAACATCTTGACCGCACCGGGATTCCAGTCGACTACCCGGTGGCGTTCATCCAGGGTGATGATGGCATCGGGCGCGTGGTAGAGCACTGATTCGAGAAACTGCCTGCGTTGGCGGATTTCCTCCCGGGCCTGCCGGCGATCGGTGATATCCGCCATGGTGACCAGGGCGCGGCCGTCTTTTAAAAAAGTGCCGTAAAATTCGATATCCTTGACCTTGCCGTCCCCGCAGGTCACCTTGAACTCCCTCGCACCGCCGGCGGATGCCGCGGCGGCCCGTTGCCAGTTCTCCATCACAAGACGGCGGTAATCCCGGTCCGGGTAGGCCCTGCCGAACCAGTCTTCGAGATTTTCGATTTCCGCCCGGGTGTAACCGGTGAGAGCGGTAAATCCTTCATTGATCATCCGCAGGCGACCGTCGTCGCCCCAGATCGTAATCCCCATCGGCAGGTTGTCGAAAAGGCTGTTGAGAAGATCGCGCTGGCTGCGCAGGGTTTCAAAGGCCTCGATTTCATGGGTGATGTCGTGGGCCACGGCATAGGTCACGCCCTTTTCGGGGGCGGGGTGGGAGACCCAGTTGAGCCATCGATATTCCCCGTTTTTGCAGCGGTAGCGATTTTTGAAATTGATGACCTTTATGCCCTTCCGCAGGCTTTCCGTCACCGCCTGCCGGGTGGGTTCGAGGTCTTCGGGATGGATGAAATCGGTGAACGGCACTGAAAGGAGTTCGGCCTCGCTGTAACCGAGGGTGGTCGTAAACGCCGGATTAACTTTGAGAAAGGATGCGGTATGGATGTCGGCGATGCAGATCATGTCTAAGGACATGGAGAAAAGGGTCTGCTGCTCCAAATGAGTATCGCAGAACTCGCTTTGCCCGAGTTCGCCCTGCGCCCCGGCTAAACGACGGTTTTGGGCCTCGAGGGCTGCGACCCGGTTTTGCAATTCTTCGTAGGTGGGTTTTCGGGACATGAGGGTGTCTGTCATAGTCGGTTGGTTTCTTCAGATCTTTGCTCCATTGTCTGGCTTCTTGGTTGCACAAACTATGGATTGGATTCTTTATGATCAGTGTCGGATGCGTCCTTTCCCCAGAAAAAATTAGTTACCTTATTGGAGTACCCTGTCAAGGATATTCTGTGCCTGGAAAAGAATGTCTTTGCTGATATTCCGTGGATAATTGAGGTTTGAATACGGCCTGCCCCTCAAATAAATACGCATTTTCCCCTATTTCCATTCCCACCGAGATCACCGTACCCTGAAAGCTGAAATCCACCAAATCATCAATTTTGGTAAACACCGATCGAACCCGTTCCGGAAAACAGGGGGACTATCCAATGCCGAAAAAAGAGATCGATCTGGAGTATAAAATTGAACACCTCTCCGTTCTGAATGAGGATGGTGAGCTGGACGCGGACCTGGAGCCGGACATTTCCGACGATCTGCTGGTCAAGATGCATCGGACCATGCTGCTGACCCGCCGATTCGACGAGCGAATGCTCAAGCTTCAGCGCCAGGGCAAGATGGGAACCTTCGGTCCCATCAAAGGACAGGAGGCGGCCCAGATCGGCGCGGCCGCGGTGCTGAAAGAAAAGGACTGGCTGGCGCCTTCTTTTCGGGAGATGGCCGCCGAGGTCTGGCGGGGCAAATCGATGGAGGATATCCTGCTGGTATACGCCGGCTTCAACGAAGGGGGGCTCATTCCCGAAGAGAGCCATACCCTGCCGGTCTGCATTCCGGTGGCCACCCAGATTCCCCATGCCGCCGGGCTGGCCTATGCGGTCAAATTCAAGAAGGAGGAGAACGTGGTCATGGTCTTTCATGGAGACGGGGCCACTTCCGAAGGGGATTTTCATGAAGGCCTCAATTTCGCGGCCGTTTTTCAGACCCCCACTGTATTCGTCTGCCAGAACAACCAGTGGGCCATTTCCATCCCCCGATCGAAGCAGACTTACTCCAAAACTCTGGCCCAAAAGGCCCTGGCTTACGGCATGCCGGGGATTCAGGTGGACGGCAACGATGTCCTGGCTGTCTATTCGGCGGCCAAGGACGCGGTGGAGCGGGCCCGGTCCGGCGACGGCCCCACCCTGATCGAATGCGCCACCTACCGAATGTCGGTCCACACCACCGCAGATGACCCCTCCAAGTACCGGGACGAGGAAGAGGTCAAGGAATGGGAAAAGCGGGACCCCATCACCCGGTTTCAAAAATATCTCAAAGAAAAGGACCTGCTCTCGGATGAGGACATCGACAATCTGGAGGCGGAAATCAAATCCGACATCAAGGAGGTCGTCCAATCCTGGGAAGAGAAGATGGAGGATCTCGGCGACCCGACCGATATGTTCACTTATCAGTATGCCGAACTGCCGCCGCATCTGGTTGCTCAAAAAGAAGAGTTCGAGGCGATGCTGTCGGAAAAGGAATAGACCTCTGAGTGAAGTCAACAGAATACCATGATTTTCAATCAGTGACCAAAGCGAGGCGCATACCATGGGTAAAATGAATATGGTCGAGGCCATCAATCTGGCCCTGAAACAGGAAATGGAAAAAGACGGAGATGTTATCGTGCTCGGCGAGGATGTCGGTGTGGACGGCGGGGTCTTTCGGGTCACCGAGGGATTGCTGGACGCCTACGGCGAAGAGCGGGTGATCGATACCCCGCTGGCCGAATCGATGATCGCCGGGGTTTCGGTGGGGATGGCCATTCACGGCCTCAAACCGGTGTGCGAGATTCAATTTTCAGGGTTCAGCTACATCTCCTTTCACCAGATGGAGGCCCATGCGGCCCGGTACCGGGCCCGGACCCAGGGCCGGTTCGGTATTCAGATGGTCCTGCGCTGCCCTTACGGCGGCGGGGTGCGGGCCCTGGAGCACCATTCCGAAAGCCGGGAGGCCTATTACGCCCACACCCCGGGTCTTAAGACGGTGATCCCCTCCGGACCCCGTAAGGCCCGGGCCCTGCTGGTGAGCGCCATTCGAGACCCCGATCCGGTGATCTTCTACGAGCCCAAAGCGGCCTACCGGGCTTTTCGCGAAGAGGTGCCCGAAGACGAAGAGACCTTTCCCATCGGTCAGTCGGAGATCGTGCGTGAAGGCAAAGATATCACCTTCATCACCTACGGCGCCATGCTCCAGCGCACCCTGGATGCCGCCGACACCCTTCAGGAGGAGGACGGGGTCGAGGCCGAAGTGATCGATCTTCTGACCGTTTCCCCGCTGGACGATCAAAAATTCACCGAATCGGTCCGCAAGACCGGCCGTGTGGTCATCGTCCATGAGGCGCACCGCAGTTTCGGACCGGGTGCGGAAATGGTGGCTCGGCTGGTGGAGAAATCTTTTCTCTATCTGGAAGCACCGATCCGTCGGGTCACCGGGTATGACGTGGTGATTCCGCTTTATCAACGGGAAAAAGACTATATCCCCGACGTGAAACGCATCCTTCACGGCGCACGGGAAACCCTCGACTTTTAAAAGGCTCCGGTTTCAGGAGGGAGGATATTACAGCGATGGAAAAAGAATTTACACTGGCCGATCCGGGAGAAGGTATTCACGAAGCGGAAATCATCGAAGTCCTGGTTTCCGAAGGGGATCAGGTGGAGGAAGAAGAATCGGTCCTGGTGATCGAAACCGACAAGGCCACCACGGAAGTGCCCTCGCCCATGACCGGCGCCATCAAAGAAATCAAGGTGTCCGAAGGCGATATGGTCAAGGTCGGAGACGTGCTGATGATCTTTGAGGTGGAAGAGGAAGCGGCGGAAGAAGAAGCAGAGCCGGAAGAAACGGAAGCGGAATCCGAGACGGAGGCGGAAGAAGAAAAGGCGGAAGCGGGCGCTGAAGCGGAGAAGACAGAGAAAGAAGCGGCGGAGTCAGCCGAGGAAAAGAAGACGGAAGAAGAAAAAGAATCAGCCGAAGAACCGAAAAAGAAAGAAAAGAAGAAACCGGAAGCAGCAGCAAAAGAAGAAGAAGAAGAAGAAGAAGAAGAAAAGAAAAAAGAAAGCGCCGAGGAAGGCGAAAAAGAAAAGGCAGCGAAAAAAGCGAAGAAGGAGGAGGAGGAGGAGGAGGAGGAGAAGAAGAAGAAGAAGAAACCGCCTGAAAAGGTATCGGACGAAGAAAAACCGGTACCGGCGGCCCCTTCCACCCGCCGAGTGGCCCGGGAACTCGGGGTGGATCTTCACGATGTGGAACCCAGCGGCCCGGGCGGGCGGGTCACCACCGAGGATGTAAAGGCGTTTGCCGAAGGCGGGGCGGAAAAGCCCGAGAAAAAGCCGGAAAAAAAGCCCCCGAAAGAGAAAAAAGAGAAACCGCCCGAGAAAAAAAAGGAAAAGAAGAAACCGGCGCCGGCCGCGCCGGAGGCTCCCGAATTGCCCGATTTCAGCCAGTGGGGCGAAGTGGAGCGGGTGCCGCTTCGATCCGTCCGGCGGACCACGGCCAAGCGGATGCGGCTGTCCTGGTCTCAAATCCCCCATGTCACCCATGAGGATGTGGCCGATATCACCGATCTGGAGACCTTTCGCCAAAAGTACAAAGACGAAATCGAGGAAGAAGGCGGGGCCCTCACCCTGACCATCTTCGCCCTCAAGGCGGCGGTGGCCGCCCTCAAGGCCCATCCCCGATTCAACGCCAGCCTCGACATGGATCAGGAGGAGATCATCCTCAAGCATTACTACCACATCGGTGCGGCGGTGGATACCGACCGGGGGCTGCTGGTGCCGGTGATCCGGGATGTCGACCGCAAGTCCATTACCGAGCTGGCCAAGGAGTTTCCGGCCCTGGCCGACAAAACCCGCAACGGGGAGGCCGACCGCAAGGAGATGACCGGCGGCACCTTCACCATCACCAATGTCGGCCCCTTGGGCGGCACCGGATTCACCCCGATCATCAACTATCCTCAGGTGGCCATTCTGGGTATGGCCAAAGCCCGGCTTCAGCCGGTGGTAATGGGGAATTTGGACAATTATCGGGTTAAACCGAGGCTCATGCTGCCTCTGGCCCTGGGATTCGATCACCGGATCGTGGACGGGGCCGATGCGGCTCGGTTCATGGGGGAGATCATTGCGGCCCTCGAAAACCCTGAAAAACTGATGATGCTGACGTAGGAGGAAGAGACCATGGTCATGGGCGAATTTACGGAGCGAACGGATGTGCTGGTGATCGGCGGTGGGCCGGGCGGATATGCCGCCGCGTTTCGGGCCGCAGGTTTCGGGCTGGACACCACTCTGGTGGAGATGGAGGATCGCCTCGGCGGGGTCTGCCTGCTTCGGGGCTGTATCCCCTCCAAAAGTCTGCTCTATGTGGCGGAACTGCTCCACGACGCCCGCAGCGCCGATGAGATCGGGGTCTTTTTCGAGAAGCCGAAGATCGACCTGGAGAAAATGAGAAGCTGGAAAAACGAGGTGGTCGACCGCTTGAGCCAGGGGTTGTCCCGCCTGTGTGAAGAGCGGGAAGTGAAGCGGATTCAGGGCAGAGCCCGGTTCGAGGATTCCAAAACGGTGCGGCTTCTGGACAGCGAGGCCGAGGTCTCTCACATTCAGTTCAAGCATGCCATCATCGCCACCGGATCTGTTCCGGTTCCGCTGCCGGAAACCGAGTTCAAGGAGGGCGGGCGAATCATGAGCTCCGCCGAAGCACTGGAATTGCCCGATATCCCCGACCGGCTTCTGGTGGTGGGGGGCGGATACGTGGGCGCCGAGTTGGGGTCGGTCTATGCGGCCCTGGGCAGCAAGGTTACGCTGGTGGAGATGACCGACCGGCTGATGTACCAGGCGGATGAAGAACTGGTGGGCATCTTGTCCGAGAGCTTGTCCGAGGTATTCGAAGGGGTTCATTACAAGACCCGAGTCAAAGAGATGGAGGAATCCAAAGAGTCGGTGAAGGTGATTTTCGAAGGGGAGATCGATGAAAAAGAGGGCGCCTTCGACCGGGTGCTGGTGGCGGTGGGCCGGCGCCCCCAATCGGCGGACCTGGGGCTCGACAACACCGATGTGAAAACCGACGACAAGGGATTCATTCAGGTGGATGACAAACGCCGCACCGCCGACAAAAAGATATTTGCCATCGGGGATGTGGCGGGCGGGGCCATGTTGGCCCATAAAGCCATGTACGAGGGAAAGGTGGCGGCGGAGGTGATCGCCGAAAAGCCCTCGGTGTTCGATCCCCGGGCCATTCCGGCGGTGGTCTACACCTATCCGCAGGTGGCCTGGTGCGGTCTCATGGAAAAGGATGCCGAAGAAGCCGGCCGAAAGATCACGGTGAGCCGGTTCCCCTGGTCCGCCTCGGGTCGGGCCGCCTCCATGGGCTCCCATGAAGGACTGACCAAGATGATCATGGATGCCGAGACCGGCCAGATTCTGGGGCTGGGCATCGTCGGCCGGGAGGCCGGTGAAATGATCTCCGAAGGGGTGCTGGCCGTGGAGATGGGGGCGATGGCCGAGGACCTGGCCCTGAGCATCCATCCCCATCCGACCCTGTCGGAGACCGTGGGGGAGGCGGCCGGGACCTTCCTGGGCAGGTCCACCCATATTCTGTCCGATAAAGAAAAATAAATTGGGGCGCACCGATGGAAAGCATGCGGGTCGACCAAACCCATGCCCTTCATCCGCTTCATATTCGACCGGAAAAGGAGATCAAGCCGCCGGAGACTTACCCCCGGGGTTTACAAGTGGTATACGGCGCTTCATTCGGAAAAATACGCATTTTACCGCATTGACCCATTACCCGCATTTCTCTAACCTGATATGCGTTTTCGGCTGTTCCGGAAGTGAATGCCCGTTGAAGGGTTCGGATTCGGTCCGACCGGAAAATCGGAAACCGATATGCTGAATCGATTGAATGCTGCGGAAGCACGCAAAATGCGGTTGGAGAGGAAGAGATGATCGAGGCCATCAAGATCTGGAATGAACCGAACAATCTGTCCCACTGGGATTTCACCATCGATGCCGAATGGAAGGAATTCAGCCGAATGGCCGCCCTGGGGGCCGCCGCCATTCGGGAACACGCCCCCCACTTGAAGATCGTTCTGGGCGGGATTTCGCCCATCGATCCCGTCTTCATGGGGATGCTTCGAAACTACGGCCTTCTGGATTCCTTCGATGTGGTCGCCGTCCACGGCTTTCCCCTCGACTGGAATCACTGGAAGCTGGATGAATGGCCGGATCAGATCGCCTCCATCGAGGATGCCTCGGGCAAACCGGTCTGGGTGACCGAGGTCGGCATCAGTACCTTCGGGGCCGATGAGGTGCAGGTCTTCGGGCTGGAACGCACCATCGAGCTTCTGGCCGACCGGGTCGAGCGGGTCTTCTGGTACAGCCTCATGGATCTGCCCCCGGACTGGGAGGCCACCACCCGCCACAAAGAGAGCGAAGGCAGCTCTTACTACCGTCACTACTATATGGGATTGATCCGGGCCGACGGCACCCCCAAGCCCGCCTTCTACCGATTCGATCCGCGGTTCGGCATGGCCCAGTGGTTTCACTATGAAGACCACCGGCTGGAGGAAGCCCTCGACTGGCTGCGAAAACTCGGGATCACCCGTCTGCGCACCGGCATCAGTTGGGCCGACTGGCACCGTCCGGACCCGCTGGCATGGTTCGACCGGCAGATGGCCGCGGTGGCCGATTTCGACGTCACGCTCACCCTCTGTTTCACGCCGCCCTCGCGAGGCCGGCGCCCCTGTCACACCAGCCCGCCTCTGGATCCGGGGGAGTTCGCCGGCTTCTGCCGGGAAGTGGTGGAGCGGTACTGTCCGCCCCCGGCTGAAATTCAGAAGTCAGCGGAGGTCTGGTAAACATGGCCGGCACCATCTTTTTGCTCATCCGCCACGGGGCCGTGGACACCGTGGATATCCTCGGGGGCCGCAGCCCGGGCATTCATCTCAGCCCCACCGGCCGGCGTCAAGCCGAAGCCCTGCCGGAGCGCCTGGCCGGATTGAATATCGATGCGATCTACGCCAGCCCCTTGGAGCGCACTCGGGAAACGGCCGAACCGCTGGCCGCCAAACATGGATTGGAAATTCAGATTTTTGAAGACGCTCTGGAGTTCGATATCGGAGGCTGGACCGGGAAAACCTTTGCCGAATTAGAGGATGATCCGCTCTGGAGACGCTTCAACCGCTTTCGAAGCGAAACCCCGGCCCCGGACGGCGAATCGATGATCGAGGTTCAGGCCCGATTTGCCAAAGGGCTGCACCGGCTTCAGCAAGAGCACCCCGGCCGGATGGTAGCGGTGTTCAGCCATCAGGATGTCATTCGCGCGGCCCTGTGCCTTTACCTGGGCATGCCTCTGGACCTGTTTTCCCGGCTGGCTGTGGACCACGCCTCCGTCAGCATGGTGTCGGTCCATGATGCCGGGGCTGAAATCATCCGCATCAATGATACCGAACACTGGCGGTATTCGCAGGACGGAGGTTGATCGTGAACACGCCCGATTCAACGATTCAGCAGAAAATCGAGGACCTCAAACCCTGGTTTCACAACCTCCATCTGCCCGACGGCAGCCAGACCGCCCCGGACGGTTTTTTGGGGGATTTTCCGGCCTATAAATGGGCCGAGCTCGCCGATCATATCCCCCGGAATCTCTCCGGCCGGCAGGTCCTGGATATCGGCTGCAACGCCGGTTTCTACAGCTTTGAACTGGCCAGGCGGGGAGCGGCGGTCACCGCCCTCGACATGAACCCTCATTATCTGGCCCAGGCTCGCTGGGCCGCTGAAGTCTACGGCCTCCAAGAGACCGTCAGGTTTCGCCGAATGCAGGTCTATGACCTGGCTCGTGAGGACCGAGCATATGATCTGGTTCTGTTTCTGGGGGTGTTTTATCACCTGCGCTATCCCTTTCTGGCTCTGGACGTGGTGCGCCGAATCACCGCCGGCAAGCTGGTGTTCCAATCCCTGTCCATGCCCGGAAAGCCCGGCCCGGTGCCGGAAAATCTGCCCTTTGACGAGCGTGAAAAACTGGAAGGGGCGGGCTGGCCCAAAATGGCCTTTATCGAGCATCGCCTGGCCGATGACCCCACCAACTGGTGGGTTCCCGATGGCGCCTGCATGGAAGCCCTGCTGCGCTCCTGCGGATTGCGCATCATCGCCCGGCCGGGGATGGAAACCTATGTCTGCGAGGTCGACAAGTCCCGCAAACAATGGGTGAACGACTGGGAACGGGACGAGTTTTTGGCCGCCGCCGGTTTGGATTCGGATGCCGCGGCAGGTGCAACCGAATGAATCTCAAAGATGCGCACCGCATACTGGTCTGCCTTCGCTACGGCATCGGAGACATGATCATGGAAATGCCGGTTTTGCAGACCCTGCGGGAAACGGCGCCTCAGGCCCGGATCACCGCCCTCGGTGCGGCCCCGGCCGTGGAGCTGCTCGAACACTCCGGTCTGGTGGACAAAATCGCCGTGGTTCAGGATTTCGGCCTGACCCACTGGATGGACCCCGGATCCCCGAAAATTCTAGCCGACATTCATCAATGGCTGGATCTGAATCGATTCGATGCGGCCCTCGACATTTCTCATGCGGTGGAGGCATTGCGCACCGTTTTCTGGGAGCGGGAGGATATCTTTCTGATGGATACCCAGATGTCGGGGGAGGACCCGGTGCTGACAAGGGGCGGTCGGGGTCAGGAGGCCCTGCGCCGCGCCATCGCCGAAGGCTGGGGCATGCGGATTCCTTCGAATGCGGCGCCGAGGCTTTTTCCAATACCAGAAGAGGCGGCATGGGCCGAAGCCTTTTTGGCCGATCAGGGGCTTACACCGGATCGAACCGCAGCCGTTTCACCGGTGGGATCATCCCGTCTAAAAAGGTGGCCCGAAGAGCGGTTTGCACAGCTCGCGGATATGCTCATCGAGGAGCAGGGGTTTTCGATTCTCATTCCGGCCGGTCCCCAGCTGGAGTCGGCCGAGGCGGTTCGCGGGGCCATGCGCCATCGGGGGCGCACGGCGGTGGTAGGGGCGATTCACCTGCGCCGGGTGTCCGCGCTGCTGGCCCGATGCGGTCTTCTGGTCTGCAACGACACCGGACTGATGCACATGGCCGGCGCGGTGAACACCCCGGTGGTGGGAATTTTCGGACCCACCGAACCGGCCGTCTATCTGCCGGAATCTCCCACGGCCCGGGCGGTGCAGGCGTTTGTCTGTCCTTACCGCAAGCGGAATACGTTCGGCCCGTCCGACTGCATCATGATGGACCATTGTTTCCGGGGGGATCCGTGCATTCAAGCCGTTACACCGGAATCGGTGACAGCGGCGGTTCGGGAAGTGATACACCCCCTGAAGCGGAGGGCCTATGGCTGATGCCGCACCGGCGCCCAACCGGCTGCTGAATCCGGCGGAGCTGAACCGATCCGATTTCAGGGAAATCCTGAGCCGATTGGATGAGATGACCGCCCGCGACGATATTACCTACCTGCATCCGGGAAAACGCTGGGAATACCCCTGGGCTCTGGAGCGTGCCGGTTTAAAGCCGGGGGAAAAGGTTCTGGATGCCGGGTGCGGGGCTTCGATCTTTCCGGCCTATCTGGCCGACCAGGGGTATCGGACGACCGCCTGCGATCTCGAGGAATTGCCGGCCGGACTTCAGTACCTGCACGGGGGCGGGGTGGATTATGGACGGGCCGATCTGACCCGAATGCCCTATGCGGCCGACGTCTTTGACGCGGTCTTCTGCATCTCGGTGATCGAGCATCTGCCCCGAGAGGCGATGGATGCGGCCATGAATGAATTCCGCCGAATACTGCGGCCGGGCGGCAGACTCCTGCTGACGACCGATTACTACGAGGATGCCTCGGCCCCGCTCTGGTACGAGGGGCCCGGTCCCGCTTTTGATGTGGACTGGAACGTGTTCGACCGGCCCCGGTTGGAAGCGGTGGTGTTGAATGCGGACGGATTCGAGGTCATGGGAGACATCGATCTGTCGGCGGATTGGGAGTTGATCCGGCCCCGCATGCTGGCATTTCACGGCTATCCCTATACCTCGGTAGGCGTCGCCCTGGCAAAGTCGCCTTTGAACCGGTGAGGTTATTTTGAAGAGGAAGGAAGAACGATTATGAAATCCATTCGCATCGCCATCGCCGGATTGGGCAACTGTGCCAGCGCCCTGCTGCAGGGCATCGCCTATTATCGCGGCAGGCGGGCCGAGGACGCCATCGGTCTGATGCACTGGGAGATCGGCGGCTATCAGCCCGGGGATATCGACATTGTGGCGGCCTTCGACGTGGATACGCGCAAGGTCGGCCGGCCGGTGGGGGAAGCCCTGTTCGCGGCCCCCAACTGCGCCCGGGTATTCTGTCGGGACGTGTCCGCCTATGGCTTGACGGTTCGGATGGGGCGGGTCCTGGACGGGGTCGGCGATCACATGCGCGAGTATGAAGACGACCGGACCTTTCGCGTCAGTGAAGCGGATCAGCCCGACAAAGCCGAGGTGGTGCGGGTGCTTCGGGAGACCCGGGCCGAGGTCCTGCTCAACTACCTGCCGGTGGGCTCGGAAGCCGCCAGCCGGTTCTATGCCGAGTGCGCTCTGGAGGCCGGGGTCGGGTTTATCAACAACATTCCGGTCTTTATCGCCAGCGACCCCGACTGGGGGCGGCGTTTCGAGGAAGCCGGGGTCCCCTGCATCGGCGACGACATCAAATCCCAGCTCGGCGCCACCATCGTCCACAGAGTGTTGGCCAATCTTTTTGCCAAAAGGGGCGTGGCGCTGGACAGCACCTACCAGCTCAATTTCGGCGGCAACACCGATTTTCTAAACATGCTCGACCGCAAGCGGCTGCAATCCAAAAAGGTCTCCAAAACCGAGGCGGTTCAGTGCCAGAACGACCATCCCCTGCCCGCCGACCGGATCCATATCGGCCCCAGCGACTATGTGCCGGCCCAAAAAGATAACAAAGTCGCCTACATCCGCATGGAAGGCCGGCTCTTCGGCGACCTGCCCATGAATCTCGAACTGCGCCTGTCGGTGGAGGATTCCCCCAACTCCGCCGGCGTGGTCATCGACGCCGTCCGCTGCCTCAAACTGGCCCGGGAGCGCGGCATCGGCGGCCCGCTCTTTTCCCCCTCCTCCTATTTCATGAAACACCCGCCCCGGCAGGTACCGGACGAAACCGCCTACCTTCACACAGAGGAATTCATCAGCGGCCGAAGGGAGCGGTGAAGAAAAGTTTTCTTTTCCTTTTGGATCAGAGATTTTCTCTTGGTTTAATCCAAACGCATCAGCAATTCGATTTCCTGTAAAACCGCTGCTAGATCCGGGGCTTGGGAGGC